>JAPOON010000191.1 GCA_026713405.1 Gammaproteobacteria bacterium | reverse complement strand
CTCTCGTGAGCGGGTTTCACGTCGTCATTCCCGCACGGATCGGTTCCTCGCGCCTGCCGGGCAAGCCTCTGCTCGATCTCGCCGGTGTGCCCATGATCGTTCGCGTTGCGCGCCAGGCGGCCGCTTCCGGCGCCATGAGCGTCATCGTGGCCACGGACGACCCGAAAGTCGAGCGGGCCGTTGCCGGTGCGGGCTACCGCGCGCTCATGACGCGAACCAGCCATGTGTCGGGATCGGATCGGGTGGAAGAAGTCGCGGAGCGCGAAGGCTGGCCGGACGAGACCATCGTCGTCAACGTCCAGGGAGACGAACCGCTGCTGCCGCCGGAGGTCATACGCCAGGTGGCGGATGCCATGGCGGCGGACCCCGCGCTGGACGCGGCCACCCTTTGCGAACCGATCGACGATGAACGACGCGTTGCGGACCCGAATTGCGTCAAGGTGGTGCGGGATACACGAAACCGGGCGCTCTATTTCTCCCGCTCGCCGATTCCGGGGGCACGGGCGGACGGGGAGCCCGGTCGGGCCGGCCCCTGGCTGCGGCATCTGGGCATCTACGGATACCGCGCCGGGGCGTTGCGCCGGTTCGTTGCGCTGGGGCCGGGCACACTCGAACGGGCCGAGAGCCTGGAGCAACTGCGCCTGCTCGAGAACGGCATGCGCATGCTCGTGCTGGACAGTTGTTGCCCGGTTCCGGGGGGCGTTGATACGCCCCAGGATCTCGAACGGGTCAGGAATTACCTGACCGCGGACAGCCGCGGTGTTTCCTGAACGTCGTGCTGACTTCCAAGGAGCGACGGGTTGGAGACATGGGTCTCCCGAATACCGGTCACTTTGGGGCCATCCGGATGCTGCCGTCTAGGCGAATGGTCTCTCCGTTGAGGTACGGGTTCTCGATGATCTGCCTGGCGAGCAGTGCGAATTCCGCCGCGTTTCCGAGGCGTTTGGGAAACTGCACCATGTCGATGAGCGGGTCGCGTACCCGGTCGGGCGCGCCGGCCATCATGGGGGTTTCGAAGATGCCGGGGGCAATGGTGCACAGGCGGATGCCGGAGCGGGAGAGGTCGCGGGCGACGGGTAGCGTCATGCCGACCACCCCGGCCTTGCTCGCGGAATAGCCGGCCTGGCCGATCTGTCCGTCGAATGCCGCGACCGAGGCCGTATTGACGATGGCTCCCCGTTCGCCGTCTTCGTTGACGGGGTCGTTTTTCTGCATTTCCCAGGCGCACAGGCGCAGGGTGTTGAAAGTCCCCACCAGGTTGATGCGGACGATTCCGGTGAACCAGTCCAGGGGCATGGGGGCTTCCCGGCCCAGGGTGCGGGCTGCCGCCCCGATTCCGGCGCAGTTGACGTTGACGTGAATGGCGCCGAAGTGAGCCATGACGCCCTCGACGGCGGCCTGTACGGAGTCTTCATCGGCGACGTCGACCTTGTACGCCCTTGCGTTTTCGCCCAGTTCCGTTGCGGTCTGACGGCCCAGATCTTCGTTGAGGTCGAAGATTGCGACGCGGCCGCCCTGTTCGATGACCATTTCCGCCGTTGCGCGGCCCAGGCCCGAGGCGCCGCCCGTGATGACGGCCACTTTGTCTTCCAGCTTCATGTTGCTCCTGCAGTCTGCTTGTGGATTCGTTCTCAGGTAGCCCCGCGACGGGTAGTTGCCCTTGCAGGGGCGGATGTCGGCGGGGCGTGGCGGCGGGTAGTATATGGCATCGCATGGACAGCCCGTTCCGATACTATCCCGATGCCGTCGATTCAGCGGATTTGCTGCTGGACTGGTGCGAGCGGGCGCCGTCCTGGCGGGAAGAGCGCATCCGCTTTTTCGGGCGGGTGCAGACGGTACCGCGACTTGTCGCCTGGTACGGCGAACCCGGCGTTGCGTACCGATACTCGGGCCTGGAACACAGGGCAAGCGGGTGGCCGGACGCCCTGGGCGGCTTGCGGCAGGCCCTCGGGGCAAGGTTCATGCCGGGTTTGAATTTCGTACTGCTCAATCGATACCGGGACGGCCGGGACTGCATGGGATGGCATCGCGACGACGAACGGGCGATGGGCGAGACGGTGGTATCGGTAAGCCTTGGAGCCACGCGGCGGCTGCGGCTCGAAGTCGGTGACGGGACAGTGGCGCTGGACCTCGAGCACGGCTCGGTCCTGGTATTCGACGGCGACCTCCGGCATGCGCTGGTTCGTACGCGTCGCCCCGTCGGTCAACGCATCAACCTGACCTTTCGGCGCATCGATGCTGCCTAATACCCTCGGCGTACCCTGCAAGGCCGACCGGCTCACCGTCGCACGCAGCGAAGTGGAGATGCTCTCGGCACTCAGGCGTCACGGCAGCGACCTGGTCCTGCTCGGAGGCTGCAGCAACGTGATTCTGCCCCGGCGTTTGCGGCGGCCCGTGTGCCTGGTCGCCACGCGCGGCATCGATGTCCGGCCGGACGGGGACAGGGCCCTGGTGCCCGCCAGCGCGAGGGAGAGCTGGCACGGGCTGGTCCGGTGGACCCTTGGACAGGGGCTTTTCGGGCTCGAAAACCTCGCTCTCATCCCGGGCAGCGTCGGTGCCGCACCGATTCAGAACATCGGCGCCTATGGTGTCGAACTGGCCGAGCGGACCGAATCCGTGCGGGTGTTCGACCGGGTACGAGGGGAGGTGGGGCGTCTGCCGCCGGAGCGTTGCCAATTCGGGTACAGGACCAGCATGTTCAAGTCGGAACCGGAGCGCTATGCGGTTCTCGACCTGACCCTGCGCCTGGACCGGCGCGGCAGGCGGGTGCTGGACTATCCGGACGTGGACAGGGAACTGCGCAGGCTGGGTTGGCGAAACCCGAACCCCAGGCAGGTGGCGGAGGCGGTCATCAGGGTCCGGCGACGCAAGCTGCCCGATCCGCGCACCTGGGGAAACGTCGGCAGTTTTTTCAAGAACCCCGTGGTCGGGGCCAATGAGGCAGAGCGTCTTGCCAGGTCGGTTCCCGGCCTGGTCCGTCATGCGTTCGGCCCAGACGTCAAGCTGGCTGCCGCTCAGCTCATCGACCTGTGCGGGTGGAAGGGATTTCACGCAGGCACCGTCGGTGTCTGGCACCGGCAACCGCTGGTGCTCGTAAACCGGGGCGCGGCAACGGCCGACGACTTCCTTTCCCTGGCGCGAACACTGCGCGAATCCGTGCTTCAGCGATTCCGTGTGCCGCTGGAACTCGAACCCACCGTGGTGAGCGACTCAGGCGCTGTCTGAGTCGCTCGCGCTGGCCGCGGCTTCGCGCTGGCGCCGCCGGATTTCTCGTGGATCGTTCGCGGCGCGGCGGGGTCGGCCCGGAGCCGCTGCCGGGGGCTCTGTGCCGGTCGGCTGGACCGCATCGGCAGGCGCCTCGCCGGATTCCGGCGCGGCCGCGTTTCGGGAATCGACCTGCTCCCCGGCATCGGTGCCGGCACCGGACCCATCGGGCTTGCCGGCCGGCGTCTCCGCGGCGGCTTCGACCGGAGCGGGCGGTGCGCCACCCGCTGCGACCGAGCCCGGCTGCGGAACGGGTTCACGCGTATCCG
>JAPOON010000190.1 GCA_026713405.1 Gammaproteobacteria bacterium | reverse complement strand
CAGGGAAATCAAGGCGGAGTTGCGGCTGGCCGCCACCAACAACACCTGGTCGGCCGTGGCTGCGGTTGACCGCCTGTACCACGCCGCAGGGGGCAGTTCCGTGTACGCCACCAGCGATCTGCAGCGCTGCTTTCGCGATGTGCACGTGGCGACCCAGCACATCATGGTGGCGCAGCCCACCTACGAAGTGGTCGGCAAGGTGGCGCTGGGCATCGACCCGAAGACGTTGCTGTAGCCGGATGCAGGTAGGAACCCTCGCAAGCAACGGTATCCTCCTGGCTCCGCACGCGGAGCGCCGGGCGTACCTCGAGCGGGTCGCCGCCTCCGGGCTCGACCACGTATTCATCGCCGATCACGTCAGCTTCCACGTCGGCACGGGCATGGACGGCCTGATCAACGCCGCCACAATCGCCGCGTCTCACCCGACGCTTAAGGTGTGCGTCGGCGTCTACCTGCTGGCACTCAGGCATCCGGTAACCGTTGCGCGGCAGCTCGCGACACTTGCCGAATCGAGCCCCGGCCAACTCATTCTGGGAGTCGGCGTCGGCGGCGAAGACCGCAACGAGATTGCCATGTGCGGCGTCGACCCCGCCACCCGGGGACGGCGTACCGATGAGTGCCTCGCGGTGCTGCAGGGTTTGCTCACGGGCGAACCGATGGATTACAGGGGCGAGTTCTTTGCGTTTGAACGGGCCTGGATCAAGCCGGCCCCGGCCGTGCCCATTCCCGTTGTCGTCGGTGGCCGGGCCGCGGCTTCGCTGGCGCGGGCGGCCCGGTATGGGGACGGTTGGCTCGGCATCTGGTCTACCGCACAGCGTTACCGCGACCGGGTGAATACCGTCAACGAGCAGGCCGCGGCGCTCGGGCGGGCACCGCTCGGCGCGCATGGCCTACAGCTCTGGACGGGTATCGACAACAACCGCCGCCGCGGCCGGGCACGCCTGGCCAAGGCCATGGAAACGATGTACCGGGTTCCTTTCGAGCGCTTTGCAAGATACAGCCCCTGGGGCAGTGCCGACGAGATCGCCGAGTACCTGGCGCCCTATCGCGACGCCGGCTGCCGGCTGTTCAATATAATGCCGGTGGCGCCGAGCGAAGAGCAGGGTATCGAGGCTGTCGCGCGCATCAAGGAACTGCTGCAAAGTTGATCCGGCACTGTTTCACGCGCTTCAGCGCGCCTTCTCGCGCTTCAGCGCGCCTCCTCGTGCTTCAGCGCGCCGCGTTGCCGACTCGCATGGAGTGATCTGTTGTTTGACATGATGCACGTGTCGGACAACACCCAAGCGGTCCTCGTTCGGGGAGCCGCCTTCTTCAGGCCCGCGCGAATCGTTCTATGATGCGCTATTGAAGCTATCGGATGACGTCTTGACCGACTCCACGGCGGCACCCGCCGAAACCCTTGTTCCGGACGGCCTGGAGGCCGACGAGGCGCCCTGGCCGAATCGCGTGTATGCCTGGTATGTGGTGTGCGTGTTGATGCTGGCGTACACGAACTCGTTTATCGATCGGCAGATTCTGAGCCTGCTGGTGGAACCGATTCGCGCGGACCTGGGCATTTCAGACACCCAGGTGAGCCTGCTGGCCGGCTTCGCTTTCGCGATTTTCTACACGGTGATGGGCCTGCCGCTGGCGAGGCTCGCCGACCAGGCGCACCGTACCAACATCATCCGGGCCGGCATTGCCACCTGGAGTGCGATGACGGCCCTGTGCGGCGCGGCACAGAATTTCTGGCAGCTCTTTCTGGCTCGCGTGGGGGTTGGTGTGGGCGAAGCGACCCTGTCGCCGGCAGCCTTTTCGATGATCTCCGACTACTTTCCCAAGCACCGCCTGGCCCGGGCCATCAGCGTCTATTCGATGGGCGTCTACCTTGGTGCCGGGCTTGCCCTGATGATTGGCGGTCTGGTCATCAAGCTGGTGTCGGCGGCGCCGCCCGTCGAGTTGCCTGTTGTCGGTACGGTGCACGCCTGGCAACTCACCTTTTTCTACGTCGGATTGCTGGGCCTGCCCATTCTGCTGTTGATGCTGAGCGTTCGCGAACCGTTGCGGCGTAGCCAGGCGGCGGCCGTGCACAGTTCTCACGGCGCCTCGCTCAAGGACCTGCGGGTGTTCCTGCGCGGCAATGCCGCGACCATTGCCTGGCATTTCACCGCGTTCGCCCTGATCGGCATCGGCATCGTCGCGTATCTCGTCTGGACGCCGACGCTCTTTATTCGAACGTTCGGCTGGGACGCGCCGCGGATCGGATTTGACTATGGCGGCGTGACCCTGGTGTTCGGTACCGCCGGGGTGTACACGGGAGGCTTCGTGGCCGATTGGCTGCAGCGCCGCGGGCATGAGGACGCCATACTTCGGGCAACCCGGTATGGGGGAGCGGTGGCGTTGCCGTTTGCGGTAGTGACACCGCTGCTGCCTACCGATACGGCCGCTGTCATCGGGCTTGCGATAACGACGTTCTTGCTCGCCTACCCCCAGGGTCTGCCCGCGGCCGCGCTGCAGGTGATTGCGCCAAACCGGCTGCGTGCGCAGATGACGGCGCTGTACTTTCTTGTCGGCAACCTGGCCGCCCTGGGATTCGGGCCGACCCTGGTCGCGCTG
>JAPOON010000189.1 GCA_026713405.1 Gammaproteobacteria bacterium | reverse complement strand
TGGCGACGGATAGCGGTGTTCCAGGTATTCGATGGCGGTGAGCGCGCCCGTAATTTGCGACAGCTTGCGCATCCGGCGGCCGATGACACTCAGGTTGACCACGGCGCCGCCGATGTCCCCCACCGCGTACCAGAGCGACCAGTAGCCGTGGGTATAGGCCAGGGAACCGGCGCCCAGGAACATGTAGCCGCTCATGGAAGTGCTCTGCAGGGTCGGCGCCGTCCCCAGGGGCCCCCCGCGCCGCCCGCCGAGGAGATAGCCCTCGAGGTCCCTGGCGCCGCCCCGGCGCATGGCCCACCAGCCGATGCCCAGCACGATCGTGTAGTACAGGACCAGGAAGACGATGACCGTGGTGCCCATCAGTCCTGCCCGGGCTCCTTGTCATCGCGTTCCCAGTGGCGGGACCGGATCAGGAACACGATCGTGTAGCCGATCCAGGCGAGGGGTGCGCCGAGCAGCAGAATCAGGGTTTCAGGCGGCAGTCCGAACATGGGGCGCAGATCGTCTCAGAAGTGGGGCATGCCCCGCCACCATGAACTTGCAGCTTCTCCCGAGTACAATCAGCGCCCCACATTGCAGCAAGAGTCACCCCCATGGGAAACGACGAGCAGATTCGGCTGCGCGACGATGCGCGTTGCGAGGCCGCCGTGCAGACACTCAAGGACGTGTTGTGGCGCTTCGATGAAATGAGCGAAGGCACCTACACCCTCTACGATCTGCTCGGCTACCTGCTCGAAGATCTTGTGCGTGAAGGTTGCTGCGCCGCGTGCATCGATGAGACCGTCTCCGCCGTCTACAAGGAGGTGGGCGTCGATCCCCAGGTACACAGGCAGGACGACGAAGCCGTCTATCATTGACGGAAACGCCTGTCCCGGCCCCGAAACCATGACCCTTGGCGACCTGCTGCTGCGCGCGGCACAGCGTTCTCCCGACAGCGATGCGCTGATCTTTCCCGACAGCCGCCTTACCTACCAACAGCTTGCCGACAACGCTTTCGAACACGCCAGGAGCCTGATGGCCCTGGGCGTCGAACCGGGCGAGCATGTGGGCATCCTGATGCCGAACTGTCCGGAATTCATCGAACTGCTGTTCGGCATCGTCCTGGCGGGCGGGGTGGCCGTGACCGTCAATGCCCGCTACAAGGCCGACGAGTTGGCCTATGTGGTGGAGAACGCCGATCTGAAGGCGGTCGTCACCTCGAGCCTCGCGTCGGAGTACGTGGATTTCGCGAGGCTCCTGCAGGATGCCCTGCCGGGGCTGGCCGATGCGCCGGACCCACGGGCGCTCCTGCTCGATCGTGCGCCGTTGCTGCGCGTCGTCACCCGTATCGGCGATGACGCGCCAGCCGGGTTCCTGCCGTATGAAGCGTTCAGGGCCGCTGCCGCACAGCGGTCGCGGGCCGACGTCGACCAGCGAGCGCAGGCGGTGCAGCCCATCGACCCGGGCCTCATGATGTACACCTCGGGTACCACCTCCAATCCCAAGGGCTGCCCGCTGGCGCACGGCAAACTGGTCAGGACCGGCATCGCCATGAACCGTGAACGCTATTTTCTCGATGCCGACGACCGCTTCTGGGCGCCACTGCCCATGTTCCACATGGCGTCCATTCTTCCGCTCCTCGGTTGCTTCGATGCGGGTTGCGCCCTGTTGTCGATGAACCGGGTGGACGCGGGGGTGGCGCTGGAGATGATGGAGCGGGAACGGGTCACGGTGGCGTTCCCGGCCTTTCCGACGGTCACCAACGAACTCATAGCCCATCCGCGGTTTGCAAAGACGGATCTCAGCCGGCTGCGGCGCATCAACAACGTGGCGCCGGTGGAGATGCTGCGCAACTTCCAGCAGGCGTTTCCGCAGGCTGTGCAGACCGGCGCCTACGGCATGACGGAACTCTGCGGGGTGGTTTCCTACAACCACCCCGACGAGGACCTGGAAAGCCGGCTGTACACCTGCGGCAAGCCCTTTGCGGGGCTTGAGGTGAGAATCGTCGATCCGGAAACGCTGGAGGAGTTGTTT
>JAPOON010000188.1 GCA_026713405.1 Gammaproteobacteria bacterium | reverse complement strand
GTCGTGCTCGACCACCCCGATGCCGTGCTCCAGCTGCACCGGGAGTTCATGAACGCGGGCTCCGACGTGATCGAAGCCTTCACCTACTATGCCCACCGCGAGAAACTGAAACTCGTCGGGCGCGAGAACGACCTCGAGAACATGAACCGCACGGCGCTGCAGCTCGCCAAGCAGGTGGCTGCAGAAGGTGATGCACTGGTCGCGGGCAATATCTGCAACACGAACGTATTCCTGCCCGGCGATGTGGCAAGCCACAAGGAATCCCGGGCCATGTTCGAAGAGCAGGTGGGCTGGGCCATGGAGGCGGGCGTGGACTTCATCGTCGGCGAGACATTCTCCTTTGCCGAGGAAGCCCTGCTTGCCCTGGAGGTCATAAGGGACGCCGGTGCGATTTCCGTCATCACGCTCGCCATACACCAGGCGCTGCGCGACGACTACACGGTGCCGGAGGCCTGCCGGCGCCTGAAGGACGCGGGCGCCGACGTGGTCGGCCTCAACTGCGCGCGCGGGCCGTGGACGATGCTGCCGCTGCTCGAAGAGCTGAGCCGGGAGGTCGAGGGCCCCCTTGCCGCGCTTCCGGTGCCGTACCGGACGACGCCGGAACAGGTCAACTTCCAGGCGCTCACCGACCCGGGCTGCGACTGCATCCCGGACATCGCGTTTCCGACCGCGCTCGACGCCCTGACCTGCAACCGTTACGAGATCGCCGATTTCGCCAGGCAGGCGTATGCGCTTGGCGTCAACTACCAGGGTGTCTGCTGCGGCGCGGGCCCGCACCACATCCGCGCGATGGCCGAGGCCCTGGGCAAGAAGCCGCCGGCAAGCCGCTACTCACCCGACATGTCGAAACATTATGCGCTGGGCAGCGACGAGAGCCTGCGCAAGGAAAACCGGGATTTCGCGAGAGAAATGACGGACTGACTCCGGGTCGGATCCCCGGGCGCGGGCACGGCACGGCGCACGATGCACCCGATTGCGCCCCAACGCCTCGGCCGCGCTCCAGTCCATGCCGGCTACGGCAGCGGCGGCTGCAGGATTATCCGGTCAGTGTCGTCGGGCCGGAGAAGGGCGTCGACGAGCTCTCCTCACTGCGTCGTGGGCGGGGCGGGCGGCAAGGGGACTGTGGCCACGAGCCCTTCTGCACGCTCCACGCGCGGGAGCAACTGCACCTGCCCCCGGGCGAGCCACTCCGGTTCGGCCCGCCCCGGATACGCCGCTCGCAGAGCGCGTTCGACATTCTCCTTGACCGAGCGCAGATACTCGATGAACGGGGTATTGGCGCCCCCCTCATCGGTTGCCTCGTACCGGGCGAGCAACGAATCGATGGTCTGCGTGGGTAGCCGTCGCGCCTCGAGTTCGTCAACGAGCCAGTCTTCCTCGCCAACGTTGGCCTCGGCGACCAGCAGGGAGGCATCGAATCCCGGGGGCAGTTTGCCGGCGAGGAGGGCGCGCTCCACGGCGAAGTCGTCGTCACCCAAATGCGGAGCCGATGACCGGGTACCGGTAGCGCCGCCGCTGTAGCCGGCGCCGATTGCAGGCGGTTGAACGGTTGGGTCCGAGGGCCGGCGGCCGGCGGCCGGCGACACAATCGTCACCGGCTCTCGCTGCTTCGAACGCTCAACGCCCTGGGCCAGGGTCTCAAGCGGCCCGTACTTGACTCTCAGCGGGGTCAACACCCGGATCGTTGAACGGTGCAGGCTCAGCCACGCCTGTTTACATGCTTCAGCCAGTTTGTGTTGATTCGAATCTGCAGCCCGACGCGCCGTGTCCACGATGGCACGGTAACGCTGTTCCGTTAGATTGGGAGCGCCGCTCTCCCAAAGGAACGGCCCTTCGATCGATATGTCGAGTTCGTTGCACCGGTACTTGACGAGACCGCCGATGCGATTGCAGGCGGACAGGAAATCGTAGTGCGTTTCCTGCGCATCCTGTCTATGGTAATACCGGCTTAGACTTAGCGCTTGCCTGTACTCGGCGACCCAGTCGAATTGTTCGATTTCTCTGACCGTCAGCAAGTTGGCTGCTGCAACCGCCTGCGGTGGGAACGCACCCCGCATTCGACGCTTCGCTCCGGTGGACGGAGTTACGCCTTTGCCGTATTTCTCGTTCAGGGCCTGGAATTTCTCGTTGGTGCGCTTGCCGCATTCAACCAGGGCATTCCAGATCTTACGGCAGTTCAGGATATCGCCGTCCCGGTCGGCCTGGCGGGCCATTTCGCGGAGATCGAGATACGCCTGTTCCTGTACCGTGACTCCGGAGCCCCGCACGCTCAGCTTCTCCCGGCCCCCGATGAAATTGTTAAAAGCTGCCATGATTCGTTGTCTGGCGGCGTCCTGGGCAGATTTCAATTGCAGCATGACGGCCGGATTGGAACGATAGCCGTAGCAGTCGCGAAGGTATCGAAATCCTTGAATCGCCGCGAGAAAGTCGGACGCCGGTTCCGTTGACCGGGGCGCACGATCCGCGCCGCCGTGGAGTTCGGGCGCCAATCCAGCCCCTCCGCCCGTGGAGGACGAACTGCCGGCTGTTGCCTGCCGCGAGTCAAGACTGTGATGCGGTCCAACCGCAGCGGCGACGGACCCGACATCCCGATTCTCGCGCCTGGACGGCGCCTGCGTTTGCGGTGGCGATGGGATCACTCGCCGACCGAAGACTGCCCCCTGCCGGAGCGGCTCCGCCGGCCGCAACGTTGCGCCGCAAGGGCTCCCCACGATTCCTTCCGCCGCCTTTGTCGGTATATCCACGGTGTGGTCGCTCTCCCGTGTTCCCGCGATGTCCGTTTCGGCCACACCCGTGTCCACATCCAGCAACAGTGCATCGTTGCTTGCCGAATCGGCGCAACAGTCATCCCCGAACGCTCTGCCTTCTCCGGCGCGGCCGGCATCCGCTCAGATTGTCAGGATTCGGCAGCGAAACTCGTCGAAAGTTCCCCCGATCCGGGTTGATTGCGGCCGAGGCGCCCGCCGGGATTCCGCCCGCAAACGGAACGGCTTCGGGTCAGATTCCGAAGTCCAGGTATTGGACGCCGCTCGAGGCGTCACGCGGGGCGACCGCGATGTATCGGCCCATGTCCACCGGCCCCGAGGCGCTCAAGCCCCAGTCCTCGCCATAGCCCCAGCTCAGGCCCTCGTGGCCCTCGCTGCCGACGCCGCCCCGGTTGCCGCCCAGGGTCAACAGGCGTGTCTGGGGTTGCGTCGGGTAGATGGCGTTGTGCCTGTGCGAAACCTGCATCCTGCCGGTGTCATTGCGTTTTCGAGCTTTCTCCAGGTAGGCGGCCGCCGCCTCGACGCCACCGGCGCGGACGATGAAGTTCGGTTCCTCCTTCAGAACCTCGAACGGCGTGAATCCCTTCTCTGTCTTTCTCGCGAGCTCGAAGTCCAGCACGACAGCGTAGCGCCGCGGCAGGTCATCGATGCCCCGCCGGAATTCGCTGTAGGGGTACACCGGAATTTCCGTCCCGTCGGGCAGACTGCCTTCCAGCACATCGCGGGCCTCCTGCCGGGTGAGTTTTGCAGCGCCCTCCCCCGTGAGGCCTTCCTCGTTCCGATGGTCCATGTCCGCATACAGGCTCTGCTCGAATCGTTGCGGCGTTCCGAGCACGCCGCCGCCGTGTATGGCCACGACGACGGGGTTGCCCTGTGGCGTGGTGACCACGCTTTCCTCGGAGTTGGCGGTGAACCAGGTGTTCCAGATGATGTTGTCGAAGGGCGCATGGGTTCTTTCATGGAACAATTCTCGAACGGGTCCTTGAGTTCACGTCGCTGTAGCCGGCACCAGGGCCAAGTCGAAGCGTTTGGCCTGACGCTGCAG
>JAPOON010000187.1 GCA_026713405.1 Gammaproteobacteria bacterium | reverse complement strand
TTCGGGAAGTGTGTCTGGACCACCGCCTCACCGGTCGTGCCGGCGCGCGCCGCAAAGGTTACGTCCGGATCGTTGAAGTCCGTCCGCCCATGAGTCAGCGCAGCGTTGGCGACGATCGCCGTCCCGGACTCGCCGACCGGCGTGGAAAAGTTGACGAGCAGGCTGCGATCCGCCGTGATCGACATGCCGCTCACGATGACATCGAACCGTTCGTCGATCAGGGCGGCGAGAATGAAATACCACTCGGTCCGGACGAACTGAATGCGCGTGCCCATGTCCTCGGCGAGCTTGCGTGCCACGTCGATTTCGTGGCCGATCAGGTTGCCGTCGACATCGCACATCGTCCAGGGTTCGAACAGGTCGAAGCCGACTCGGAGCAAGCCGCGCCGGCGCGCACGCGAAACGATGCTGTCGTCGGTCGGCCAGAGCGTATGCGGGTCGTCGTGACGCAGCTCCACAGGCTCGGCCAGCGCAGTGTCCCCGCCGGTCGACAGCCCCAGCACGGCGGCCACAAGCACGAATCCGAACCGCAATGTTGACCTCATCGATGGCTCCCTGCCTCAATTTCGCAACCGCCTTGGCAGGTGCATGGCCACTCTAGCAGATGATGGTCGATGCAGTGGATTCGCGGAACGGGAAGCCGGGGCATGGTGGCTCCCTTAACCGCGCGGCTCACCGAGAACGCCCGCGCAGTCATCGAGCACGGTTCCCGTGCAACGTTGCAGACCCGGAATCGACGCGTTCACGGGCATCCTCATCGTCACCTGGCTTCGTTCGCGACGTCCGCGATGGGCCATAGGTGGACTCGAGCAGCGCGTTGGCCGTTCGTTGAATCCCCGACGCCAACGACACCGCCGGCTGCCAGCCGAAGTCTCGCCGCGCTCGCCCGATCTGGAAATAGTGGTGCGTGGTGAGGTACCGGACGGTCTCGGGCGTCAACGCCGAGTCCTTCGCGAATTGCCCCCACACCGCCGCAACCGCATGCGCCCCCCAGCCCGGCAACCGATGTCTTGGGACAGGCTGCGAGAGAGCCCGGCTCAGTCGTTCCACGAACTCAAAGAACGGGATCGGCTCGCCGTTGGTCGTAAAGTAAGCTTGGCCATGGAGCTTGGATCCGGGACCCAGGCGGCTCTCCGCCTGCAGGACCGCATCGGCAAGGTTGGTAACGTAGGTCAGGTCGGTTCGCTTGTCCCGATTCCCGATCTCCCACTTCTGCCCGACAGCCTGAAGGCTCACGCGCCGGTCGCCAGGACCAAACACCGTGTGTGGTCGTAGCGCGCAGACGCTTGCGCCGCCGTCGTGCGCGAGCACCAACCGCTCGGCGGCGATCTTGCTCTTGATGTAGGTGTTCGTTAGGGCCCGGGCGTACGGCAACGACTCGTCGCCGTCCTCGATGTTTCTGCCGTCAAAAACGACGCTGGCCGTGCTGATGTGCACCAGCCGTTTCACGCCGGCGTGGCCGACGGCATCGAGCACGTTGAGCGTGCCGTCGCGATTGACGCTCCAGACATCTTCGGACGACCGGCCATCGACAAGAGCCGCGCAGTGCACGATGCTGTCGACGCCGTGACACAGCATCGACAGTTCCGGGTCGCGGATGTCCATCTCGACGAAGGCAGGCCGGCTTGTGTGCCGGCCTGCATCGGATGCCGGCCGGGACGTCGAAGGGCTCAAGGCGACGCCGGTGACCTAATGGCCCCGCGGCCCCGCACCGTCCCCGACTCGGC
>JAPOON010000186.1 GCA_026713405.1 Gammaproteobacteria bacterium | reverse complement strand
TCCTCGATCACCACGCCCGCGCCCAACCGAACGTTCGCGCCGAGTTGGACCCTGCCCTCTAGCACCACGTTGATATCGATGAAGCAGTCCTCGCCCGCCGTGACCTCGCCACGAATCTCCACACGTTCCGGATCCGCCATGCTGACGCCGCCGAGCAGCAGGCGCCGCGCCTCGCGCCGCTGGTAGATGCGCTCCAGCGCCGCAAGCTGGACGCGGTCGTTGACGCCCATGGCCTCCGTGGGGTCCGCCACCGGCACCCCCGCGACCGGAATTCCCCGCGCCACCGCAAGGCCGACCACGTCCGTCAGGTAGTATTCGCCCTGCTTGTTGCCGGGCTCGACCTCGGCCAGAAGCTCCTTGAGCACACCGGCACGCAGGGCCAAGATTCCCGTGTTGATTTCGCGAACCGCCCGTTCCTCGGCGGATGCGTCCCGAAATTCGACGATGGCTTCAATGGCGCCGTCAGCCGACCGCCTGATGCGGCCCAGTTCCGCCGGGTCTTCAATCTCGGCCGTGACCACGGCAAGGGCGCCGTCGCTTGCGGCCGCCGCACAGGCCCGCAGGGTCGACGCCGAAACCAGCGGCACATCGCCGTACAGGATGAGGGCGATGGCGTCGTCATCCACAGGCGGCAACGCCCGGGCAACCGCATGGCCGGTGCCGAGTTGCTCGTCCTGCAGCACCCATTGAACATCCGCATCGGTTTCGGCCCGTACCCGGTCTGCCTCGAATCCAACCACAACCAGGGTACTCGAGGCCCCTAACCTGCCAGCGGTGTCGAGCACGTGCTGCAACAGGGGCCGGCCGGCAAGCGGGTGCAGGACCTTGGGCAAGCCGGAACGCATCCGCTTGCCCTGTCCGGCGGCCAGGATGACCGTGACGAGATTGACCGGGTCAGCCATGGAAAAGGCACGATCCTTGCCGCGAATGGGAGTCGATTATAATGGTCGCCGCCTCCAGAAGCCCAATTCCGCAAATGACTCGCACCACAAAGCCCGGGTGTCGGCAACCCGCCTGCCCAAGTCGCAAATCGACCTTGACAGGCCCGGCGCCTGCGAGAGAATCCGGGTCGCAGCGCTACAGGGCGCGCCGTACCGGAGAAACGCCATGGCACAGGCCGAACCGATCGGAACGGGGCGCTACGAACGTGTAGCCGAGGATTTCCGGCGCGACGGATTCGTTGCTCCCCTGCGCATCATCGATGCGGCGGAAACAGCCGATCATCGGCGGCGGCTGGAAGAGGCCGAGGCGGTCTTCGGGCCTCTCAACTACCAGGCCAAGGTGCACACCATTCTGCGCTCGCCTCTGGAACTGGCGACCCACCCCCGCGTCCTCGACCTGGTGGAAGCCCTGATCGGGCCGAACATCCTGCTCTGGACCTCCACCTACATCATCAAGGAACCAGACACGGCCACCCACGTAAGTTGGCACCAGGACCTCACCTACTGGGGCCTGAGCGGCGACGACCAGGTGTCGATGTGGCTGGCGCTGTCACCCACCAACCGAGCCAACGGCTGCATGCGCCTGGTCCCGGGGAGCCACCGTGCCGGGCGTCAGGATCACCGGATCACCGAGAGCGGCTCCAACCTGCTCTTCCAGGGCCAGACAGTGGACGGTGTCGAAGAGACACAAGCGGTGTATTGCACGCTGGAGCCCGGCGAAGCCTCCTTTCATCACGGCTGGACGCTGCATTCCTCCCTGCCGAACCGCAGCGGCGAGCGCCGCATCGGATTGAACGCACAGTACGTGGCCACGCACATCCGCCAGACCAAGCACAATCGCGATACCGCCATGCTGGTGCGCGGCGTCGACACCTTCGGCCACTTCGGCGTGGACATTCCCGCCAGGGGGGATCTGGAACCCGAGGCGCTCGAGCGGCAGCGGGAACTCGACCGCCTGTACCGGGAGACAATCGGAAACGACTGACGGGGGACGATGCCCTTGCCCGCGTTTGAGGCTTCGAGCGGATTGACGGCCCTCGCAGTCGCGCCCGGCCTCCGCGCTCAACCTTGGTCGGCCAGCGGGAGATCGCGCTCCGTGTGCCCGCCCCAGGGCTTGCGTGCGAAGATGCGCTCGACCATGGGTATGAAGGAATCGATCGGCAGGGTGTCGTAATCCGGGTCGAAGGACATCTGGTCGTAGTCGCGGCAGAACCGTTCGGTCATCTCGAAGGCCGGGTGGCCGCGGTGGCGCTCCCGGGCGTCCCGGTCGAGGCCGATCTTGTCGAAG
>JAPOON010000185.1 GCA_026713405.1 Gammaproteobacteria bacterium | reverse complement strand
AAATTGCGGTTGAAGTCGAGGCCCGCCTCGCCGATCGCGCGCACCGAGGGATGCCGCGCGAGTTCCAGCAACCGTGCCCGCCAGCCCTTGTCGACGTCCTTGGCCAGGTGCGGATGCACGCCGGCGGTGCAGGAGAGGTCCGGGTGCGTTGCACAGAGTTCCTGCGCGGCCCGGGCATCGTCCAGGCTCGTTGCGGTAACTACGATGTGTTCGATGCCGGCGTGCCTGGCGCGCGCCAGCACCCCGTCCAGGTCGCCGCGGAACTGCCCGTTCAGCAGGTTCGCGCCGACATCGATCACCGTGGCGGCACGGTGGTTTCGTGTGCCCGCAGCATGGGCCGCGGCTGGCCGAGCAACTGGCTGTAGACCTGGTTGAAGGAGAGCACGTTCTTCACGTAGTTGCGGGTCTCCGAGAAGGGAATCGTTTCGATCCACACATCCATCGGCCAGCCTTCGGCGTCCCGCAACCACCTGCCGACACGGGTTTCTCCGGCGTTGTAGGCGGCGGCGGCTACTGGCAGCACCTGATCGTAGCGCTTGAGCAGAAAGGCGATGTGGTGTCCGCCCAGGGGAATGTTGACCGTCGGGTCGTAAAGATCCGTGGCGGAGGGAGCAGGCAAGCCGACTTGGCGGGCGGCATGGCGCGCCGTACTTTGCAGCATCTGCATGACACCCCGCGCGTCGGCGCTCGACCGGGCGAATCGATTGAATATGCTCTCCTGTCGGGCGAAGGCGACCAGGATCGACATGGGGATGCCGGTGGCGTGGCTGGTTTGCTGGAACGTGGGCCTGTGGTCGATGGGGAAACGCACGTCGAGATGATTGCGCTGACCGGTTTCGTTGGCGGTGCGAATCGCCAGTATCAGCCGGCCCAGGTCCTTGGCCAGGTAGGCGGCCATGCTCTGCTCCTCGGGAGTGAGCCTTGGCAGCATGGCCATCCACTCGCGCTGGGCATTCACCTCGTCGCCAACCGCAAACAGTTCGGAAGCCCGGGCAATCGCCGGCAGTTGCAGCACCTTGTCGAACTTGGCGGCATCGCCGGGCCGGTGCTTGAAGTTGAGTTTCGGCGCCTGGCCGATTCGGTCGGCCGCCAGGAACCCGTAGTAGGAACGCTTTCCGGCCCGAGCCTGGTAGGCGAGCCGGGCCCGGTCGTTGACATCGTGGGTATTCGTCAGCGCGCGCGCCAGCCAGTATTGCCACTTCTCTTCGAAACGCTGTGCATCCGGCAGCCGCTCGATCGAGGCCGACAGCAGCGCCCAGTTGCGCCGATGGAGATACGCTTCGGCAAAGTCGACGGCGCTGGAGGCCACGATATCCGGCGTGCGTGCCTCGTCCATCAGGCCCGTGCGCGCCAACTCGACGCCGATCCGGGCAGTCAGGGCGCGCTGCGCCGCCTCGCTGAATCCGTGCGTTGTGCGGTAGCTTGCCCAGGCATCGCGCGCAGCCTCGGCATCCCGGGGCGCCAGGCGTCGCAGGCCATGGCCGATGACCTCGCGGGAGAGAGGGGTGTCCGTGCGGAACCGGCTGGTTCGCAGGACCGACGACGGATTGACGTGTACGTTGTAATAGGCCTGAGCCCAGGTCTTGTAGTCGCCGGTGAAGAAGCGCTGCAGGTAGCGGGCGAGTTGCCGCTCGTTGGCGTCGATGGCGAGCCTGAGGCGGCGCCACGCGGTCTCCTGATCCAGGCCGCTACTCTGCCAGACCTGGAAGATCGGGTCGCAGGCCTTGGGCTGGGACTTCCCGGCCGTCCAGACCGGGGTTACGCCATTCAGAGCCAGCTCTCTCTGGCCCGTGTTGTAGAGCGCGCGCAGATAGAGGCAGCGCAATTCCGTGGCGAGCGGCTCTCCCGGGGCGGCCGGTTCGTAGTTGTCCAGGAATGTCCGCCATTGGCGGCTGCCGGCCAGCCGCACGAGCCACTGCCTGTAGATGCGGTGGGCGCCGGGGATGTCGGGATGAGCGTGCCGGAAACGGTTGACCTGGTCGGGGGTGAGGCGGGACAGGCGCAGGCGCAATTCGTGGTAGGTGATGTAGGGCTGGAGGGGGTAGCCTTCCAACCGTTGCTGGATTTTCCGGGCCGCGGTGATGCGCCCCGTTCGCACGTGGTCCACCGCCTGGCGGTACAGTTGGCGCTGTTCGTACAGGGTTGCCGCCGCGACGCTTGTGGTGTCTGCCATGCCGAGGCAGAGCGCGACGCAAGACGCGGCCAATATGGCCGCGCCCGACCGTCGGCCGGTCAACGAGGGAATTGGCACGCTCAGCCTTGGGCCGGTTATCCGGAAGCTCCGACTCGAACTGCGAGTACGTCGCAACTGGCCCCGTGCAGCACGCCGTTGGCGGTGGATCCCAGCAACAGCGCCAGCCCGTGGCGGCCGTGGCTGCCGACGATGATGAGATCCATCCCGCTGGATTCCGCCACCCGGTGGATCTCGCTCTCCGGGCGCCCGAATATCAGGTACTGGCGCTCGGCGGGTACACCGAGGCCGTTGGCGAATTCGGCGAGATGCGACTTGGCCTGCTCATGAATCTGTTCCTGCACCGAAGACAGGTCCATCGGGATGTCGCCGCCGTAGGCCAGGCTCAGCGGTTCGATGACATGTATCACGTGCAGTTCCGCATCGAAGGCGGCGGCGATGGCGGTGGCGGACGTGGCTACCTGCCGCGACTCCTCGGTGAGGTCTATTGCCAACAGAATTCGTCGATAGGCGGTCATGCCGCACCTCCAACTGACCGGGCCGTGACGATACACTCGAAGCCGGGGTACGCTCAAGGCTGAGACGCGATGGTGGCATGGATAATCATTTTGCTCGCCCTGGGGCTGGTCATAGGGCCGGTCCTGTACCTCATGCCCACCCGCAAGGATCGCCGCCTGGCGGCGCTGCGGCTTGCAGCCCGGCGCTGCGGCCTGGTGGTGGAGTTGAGGTCCGTGCGCAACCTCGATGCCCGGGCGGACGAGCTGGTCAGCGCCGGAGGTGAGCGGCGCGCAGCCGTTCACGCCAGCGTTTCCTATGCGATGCCGTTGCGCGCCCGGCTGGAGCACCTGGGGCCGTGGCGGCTCCTGCGCTCGGAGCGGACCGGCTGGCAGTTCGACTCCGAACGGGAAGCCCCGGGTGGCCCGGACGTACTGCCGGCATTGCGACCGCTCCTGCCCGGCCTGCCGGACGACGCCGTCGCGTTGGAGCTCGACGGCGGGAGACTCGCCTGCTACTGGCTGGAACGGTTCCCCGCCGATGTCGAGGCGGTTGAGGCGCTCAGGGCGGCACTTGCCGCGATCGGCGAAGAACTGATCGCGATGGATGAGGAACTGACCCGGCGGATGACCGAAACGGACACCTGACCTGCCCGCTCGTTCCCGGAATTCCGGCGTTTTCGCACAGAATCCGAAGTCGGGTCTTCTTGACAGTTCTTTTGCGCTCGCCGTATAAACGCGCCCCGTTCGCGTATCCGAACCGCTGCGCGAGTCCCGCCCACCATTAGGAGAGTCCGTGTCCCGCTCCCTCGTGATTGTCGAGTCCCCCGCCAAGGCGCGCACCATCAACCGGTATCTCGGCAAGGATTACATCGTCAAGTCGAGCGTCGGCCACGTTCGCGACCTGCCTGCCGGGCGGCGCGGAAATGAATCTGGCCAGCGGGTGCGCGAGCCCGCCGCGGTTGCGGCGAAGAAGCTGTCTCCGGAAGCGCGCGCCGCCGAACGGCAGCGGCAGACCCGCGCGCGACTGATCCGGCGGATGGGCGTCGACCCCGATGCCCGGTGGGCCGCCAGCTACGAAGTTCTTCCCGGCAAGGAGAAGGTGGTCGGCGAGCTGACGAAGTACGCCGACGGGGCGGACGCTATCTATCTCGCCACCGACCTCGACCGGGAAGGCGAAGCCATTGCCTGGCATCTGCGGGAAACCATCGGCGGCGACCCGGGCCGGTATCGGCGGGTCGTTTTCAACGAGATCACCAGGAAGGCGATCAAACAGGCGTTCGATGCCCCGGTCGAACTCGACATGAATCGCGTGAACGCCCAGCAGGCGCGCCGTTTTCTCGACCGGGTGGTCGGCTTCGAACTCTCGCCGCTGCTGTGGCAGAAGGTGGCGCGCGGCCTGTCCGCGGGGCGGGTGCAGTCGGTAGCGGTGCGCCTGATCGTCGAGCGCGAGCGGGAGATCCGCTCGTTCACGCCGGAGGAATACTGGGAAGCCTTCGCGGACCTCGAGCGTGCAGGTGACGGCACCGTGTTGCGTTTCCAGGTGATCCGGGACGGCGAAGCGAACTTTCGGCCCGGGAACCAGGCGTCCACCGATGCCGCGCTCGAGCGCTTGCGCGCCTGCGGCTTCCGCGTCAAATCGCGCGACGATCGACCCACGCGGACCCGGCCCAACCCGCCGTTCATCACATCGACCCTGCAGCAGGCAGCCAGCGCCAGGCTCGGCTTCTCGGTCAGGAGAACCATGACCGCCGCACAGCGCCTCTACGAAGCCGGCTACATCACCTACATGCGCACCGACTCCACAAACATCAGCGGCGATGCCGTTGCCGCCTGCCGCGGGCACATCGGCGATGAGTTCGGGGACCGATACGTGCCGGAGAAGCCGCGGTTTTATGCCAGCCGAAAGAGCGCGCAGGAGGCTCACGAAGCCATCCGTCCGTCCAATGTGGGCACCCAGCCGGACCATTTGACCGGAATCGATGCCCAGGGCGTGCGGCTCTACGATCTGATCTGGAGGCAGTTCGTCGCTTCCCAGATGCCTGACGCGGAGTACCTGAGTTCGACCGTCCTCGTCGAAGCCGGCGAGTTCGAGCTGAGGATCCGCGGGCGCGTCATGCAGTTCGACGGCTATACCCGGGTGCTGCCGCCGGCGGCCCAGAGAACGGAAGACGTGGCGCTGCCGGACCTCGTGCCCGGCGAGGGCCTTGAACTGAAAGGCGTGGAAGGCGTCCAGCACTTCACCAAACCCGCCCCGAGATATGGCGAGGCAAGCCTGGTGCGCGAGCTGGAAAAGAGGGGCATCGGCCGTCCGTCGACCTACGCCGCGATCATTTCCACCATTCAGGATCGCGGTTACGTCTCGCTGGTCAATCGCCGTTTTCACGCGGAGAAGATCGGCGAGCTGGTGACCGACCGGCTCATCGAGAAGTTCGACAACCTGATGGACTACGGCTTCACGGCCGAAATGGAACAGGAACTCGACCGTGTCGCCGAGGGGCACATCGAGTGGCGCGAGGTGCTCGATCAGTTCTATGGCGACTTCAGCGAGAAGCTGGCGAGCGCGCGGTCGGACGGGGCGGCATGCGCCGGAACGAACCCACCAGTACCGACCTGGCATGCCCGAAGTGCGGCAGGACCATGCAGATCCGCACGGCCAGCAGCGGGGTATTTCTGGGCTGCTCCGGATACAGCCTGCCGCCGAAGGAACGCTGTACCGAAACGCTGAACCTGGTTTCGGGTGAAGAAACGGTGGACGTCGACAAGGACGAAGAGGGCGAGTCGAAGCTGCTGCGCAGCAAGCGCAAGTGCCCGCGGTGCTCGACGCCCATGACCAGCTACCTGATCGACGAGACGCGCAAGCTGCATGTGTGCGGCAACAATCCGGATTGCCCCGGGTTCGCGCTGGAGACCGGCCAGTTCCGTATCAAGGGTTACGACGGCCCGGTGCTGGACTGCGACAAGTGCGGTGCCCAGATGCAGTTGAAGTCAGGGCGCTTCGGCAAGTACTTCGGCTGTACGAGCTGCTCCAACACGCGCAAGCTGTTGCGCAGCGGTCAGCCGGCGCCGCCCAAGGCTGACCCGATCTCGATGCCGGAGTTGCGCTGCGAGAAGGTCGATGACCACTTCCTGCTTCGCGACGGCGCGGCCGGGATGTTCCTGGCCGCCAGCGGCTTTCCGAAAAACCGGGAGACCCGGGCGCCGCTGGTGCGCGAACTGCTGCCCCATGCGAACGAACTGGACCCCAAGTTCCACCACCTTTTGCAGGCCCCGGTGGAAGACCCCGCGGGCAATGCCACCGTCATCCGTTTCAGCCGCAAGACCCGGGAACATTACGTGCAGACTGAGGCCGACGGCAAAGCCACCGGATGGCGCGCTTTCCATCGCAAGGGTTCCTGGGTGGTTCAGGAGGCTGCCGGCAAGGCTGGTGCGAGTGGCCGGAAGCGACAAAAAACCTCGAAGGGCGGTGGCAGCAAACGCGCTGCGCCCCGCAAACGGAAGAAAACGTAAGCCCGCGGCGATTGGCGGGCTGGTTGCGAGAGCGTTGCCGGTGCGCGGTTACGTGCGGCGCAGGATGCCGACGCTCAAGCCCTCGATGGCGAATTGCCGTTCCCGCAGATCCACTTCGATGGGCGCGTAGTCGTCATTTTCCGGCAGCAGGCTGATGAGCGCCCGGTTGCGGGTACGCTGAAAGCGCTTGACGGTTACGTCCTCGTCGACGCGGGCGACCACGATCTGGCCGTTGTGCGCCTCGGGCGTCTTGTGCACGGCCAGCAGGTCGCCGTCGAGAATGCCGGCGCCGGTCATGCTGTCGCCCTTGACCCGCAGCAGGAAGTCGGCGCGCGGACGGAAGAAATCCGCGGCCAGGTCGACCCGGTCTTCAATGTGTTCCTCCGCGAGAATCGGGCTGCCCGCGGCGACCCGGCCGATGACCGGCAGCCCCTGTTCTTCGGGGAGGCGAATGCCACGGGAGGTACCGGGTACCATTTCGATCGCGCCCTTTCTGGCCAGGGCGCGCAGGTGTTCCTCGGCCGCGTTGGGTGATTTGAAGCCGAGTTCGTTGGCGATGTCCGCCCGGGTTGGCGGATACCCGGTTTCAACGATGTGGCGCCGAACGATGTCGAGAACCTGGGCTTGCCGGGCGGTGAGGTTGTTCATTGCTTTCGGACCATGACCTGTTTGGATATACAGAATCCTGGAATTGTATACAGTATGGCGGCGTTTGCACAGCCCCGAGAATTGAGGAAAAGAGGCCTTGTCAGTCGAATTCAGGCGAACAATTGCGGGACGCCGCCAGCGCCTGAACCATCGGCGCCTGTCGCTGCTACAATCCCGCGCTTGCGCCAGGAGCCTGCGCCGCAGGAAGTCGCGATAGCGGATTTGCAGCCGTGAATTCCCGCGGCGCAGTCTCCTGGCCCCGCTTCCCGTGATCGACGGAGCCCGTTTCATGCTGCAAGACCTGGCGCGCCTGGTCAGCGAAAATACCTGGATCGCCCAGGTATTCCTGGTCGTGCTCCTCACGGCGGTTGCCCGGTACGCCGCCAAGGTCCTGATGGACCGCTTCGCGCGCCAGACCGAGAAAACCCGCAACCTCTACGACGATGCGCTGGTCGAAGCCCTGCGCAAGCCGCTGGGTCTGGGTGTCTGGGTGATGGGGGTGAGCTGGGCTGCACAGATCGTCGGCGGCCAGGCCCAGGCGGAGATTTTCCAGTATGTGGGGCGTGCCCGGGACGTCGCCGTCATCTGGCTTTTGGTGTGGTTCGCCCTGCGATTCATCCGTTTCGTGGATTCGCACCTCAGCGATGTGGGCTATGGGCGGGAGCGGCGGATAGACCCGACCACTGCCCATGCCATCAGCAAACTGCTGCGCGCCACCGTGATCATCACCGGTGTGCTGCTGGTGATGCAGGCGCTTGGCTTCAGCATTGCCGGCGTGCTTGCCTTCGGGGGCATCGGCGGCATCGCCATCGGTTTCGCCGCCCGGGACCTGCTGGCCAATTTCTTT
>JAPOON010000184.1 GCA_026713405.1 Gammaproteobacteria bacterium | reverse complement strand
GCACTTCCCCGGCAACGGCATCTGCGACAACCTCGCGGACAAGGCTCGGGAGCGGGGTGTCCCGGTCCGGCGGGGTGTCCGGGCTAGCGCATAGCCGCCGGCTTGCCGGTAGCCCTCGATCGGTGTTTCCTCCCACTCAGGCCACGTGCGCCGGTCTCCAAGCCCAAGGCGCGAGGCTGCCGGAGGGCCGGAGCCGGTCGAGCCGGACTTGACGATGAACGCGCGACGGCGGATTGCTGACCGACTGCGCGCGATCATTGAACGGCGACCGGCCTTTATGCCATGATGGGTCATGGCCGAAGCCTCCATCATCACGCCCGATCTGCAAGCCCGCGTCGATGCCATCGCTGCGCGCTCGGGCCGTGCGCCCGCTGCGATCATCGCCGACGCGCTCGAACACGGCCATTCGCTCGACTGGCAAGAGCGCTATGTCGATGAGGTGATGGCCGGCCGTGCCGACATCGCCGCCGGTCGGATCGCCTCGCCTGAGGATGTCGAGCGGGTGTTGAACAAGTATCGCCCGAGCTGATGCAGGTCGTCTGGTCCAGACGCGCGCTCGATCATCTCGAAGTCATCCAGGACTACATCGCGCAGGACAGCCCTGCCGCTGCCTACAAACTCGCCCTCACTGTACATGAGCGCGTCCTGGCCCTGCTGCCGGATCACCCGCTGATCGGCCGGTCCGGACGCGTCGCCGGCACCCGAGAGTTGGTCATCCCGGGCACAGCGTACATCGTGGTCTATGAGGTGAGCGAGCGGATCAATATCCTTGCGGTGCTGCATGGCGCTCGCGAATGGCCGGCTGAGTTCGTGGCGCCCGAACAGTAGGCCTTGACGGGGGGCGAAACAAGACGGGCACAAAGCTTGGCTGGATGAACAGTTCAGTAGCGCTCTGAATTTTAATCGATCTGTATATCAAGGATAATGGTACTATCGTAATCTCCCGGTCTGACTGTAGTTTGCCGCAGCAGAGATAAATATCGACACCGCTACGAGAAAACGCACGTCCTCAATATAGGATAGCTTAGTTGTGATTTCTTGGATGCGCTGCTGGATCGGATTGAGCATCCTCTTCTCATCCGGCAATAGATAATTGACCGGCACGTCGAGAATGTGGGCGATGACGTAGAGCGTCGAGGCTGGAATGCGGCTCAGACCGCGCTCGTACTTCCGCATCTGCTGTCCGGAGAAGCCCAACATCCCGCCGAGCTGTCCATAGCCCAGGCGGCGATCCTGGCGGTGCTTTCGGATCCGCTCGCCGATGTCCCGATCCAGCGGCCCGGCCTGACGGGCGCGCAGATCCTCGGCCTCGATCCACCCCAATGGATTGCTGCCATCCTTCGACATGCCCGGCGCGTCCCGACTCGGGAGGCCCGTGTCTGCGGTGCGCCCCCGCAAACGAGCCTCGACCACCCAACAGTCGGGGAGTTGGAAAACCGCAGAAAGTCGGTCCCTACGACCTTTAGCACCGAGGCGCCTGAACATACGTCGCAGGCTCCCCGACCCAGGAGGTCAAGGATTGCGGTGCCCAAACCGGCGGGCACCAAACCGCTTTCTGTGGGGTTTCCACGCCCCAGGGCGGCGCGTACCACCCCGCGGGTAGAATACGCGATCTCAGAACGGCCATCCAGCGTTCTGTGTCGAAGGGAAAGCCCGGTCGCTTCTTTTGCGAACTGCCGAGAGCCGAGAGATGCTCCCGTACGATCCGCTCTGAGGGACGTGGCTTGGACGGGATCCGGATGACACGGTAGTGGCCCAAAGCCAGCATGGCATCACGCTCGCGATCCTTCGCACCATCATGGCTGGAATCGTCCAGCTCTATGATCGCTTCGACCGATCCCGTATAGGGATCAAGAACGACAAAATCAGTGATTTTCTGGCTGAATTTGTTCCGTGTTCGCCAGAATTCTTTCGCGCTGAGACCCCGCTGTGGCTTCAGTAGAGCGCCCGTGGCGACTTGGCAGGCAATATGATACCTGGGAAGGACTCGACGCAGGATGTTCAATAGGTCAAGTTCGGCCCTCGTCAGAAACGGCTTACGTTCGATCTTGAGTCTGTCTTGGCCACGTATTTTCGAGGTTATATAGTGAGCAAATATGAGCGCGCACCAGAGGGATATTGCGCAGATAATTGGCGGATAGGATGCTATATCAATCCGTGGCATCATGATTAAATTCTTCAGACTGCACAGCCAAAAACTATCATGCCATGCAGCCTTGTCATCGGGGTGCTGATTGAGGGAGTTGAAAATTCGGGCCGTTCGATGGGTGCGTCTTTCCGGTGCCAAGGCCCCTCCAGGCCGGGCTCTACTCGCCCCGCCGGGGCTCCCCGAACCCGCTGCGCGGTTTCGGCCCCTGCGGGGTAACGATCCCTCGCACAACGCGCAGCCGCGCGTGCGGCAGGCGCTATGCGCCTCTGCGCCCTCTCGGGAGGCAGAAGCCGCCGAGAGTCTCCCGCGGGTCACCCGCAGCCGTATGGCTTGGGGATCGGCCGGCTCGGCCCGGAGCCTGTCGGGGATTCGGTGCTGCCCGTGCCTCATGCGGCACCGACGGCTCGGCATCGCTCGCGTCCTCTCTGGCGGCCGGACCGCCCCCGGCAGGATTGACGACGAGAGATCACGCCCCGGGACCGTCCGATAGCCGCCGGGCGAGGTTTTTCCCCTGCCGGCTCCGCCGGCATTCCTCGCGCACCAACAAACCCCGCCCTGGGGCCCCTCTACGCTCCGCTCGGGGCTCCTCCGGCACCTCCGCTACGCTCCGGGTCCGGCGGAGTATCGGACGATCCCGTTGCGCGATTGGAGGTCGTCATCGCGCTTGGGACGGTCCCGAGCGCACGGGGGACACGAACGATGCCGAGCCTCACCGCCACCTCGACCGCCAACCGCAACCTCCTGTTCCAGATCGAAGAGCTCCGGGCCGAGCTGGCCTCCGTCACCTGCCCGAAAGAGCGCCGTCAAATTCAGCGTGAGTTACGCGCCGCGAAAGCCCAGCTCATCGCCTGACTGTGGGGGCCGCCTCCCCGGGCGGCCCGTCCTCCATCTCATGGCAGACTGCTTCGCAGGAGGTCGGAGCATAGTCGCGACCATGCATCTGAGTCGGAACCCAATCAGCTTGAGCATGAGATAGCCGCTTTCGACCCTTCTCGGGCGTTCGGAAGTTCTGCTTACCGGCGGTCTGATTGGCCCTGAATGACCGGGGCTGGCCGAAAGCGGCCGGTCCGCTCTGGAGGGGGCTTGCTGGAAAAACGGACAGCGTCTTACCCGATCCAATCCGGTCATACCGTCGAGGACGCGCATTCGCTGAAAGCTGTCGGGCGGCAACGTGGGCGAACGTGCCCAGTACCACAGCTGGGCTTTGTCCTCGCCCGGATTTGGAAAGCTCGATCTGGGTGAGGCCTGGGAGGCAGGTGACTCCAAATAACCCTGTCAACGAACCTGACACCGCCTCCTGCCCCCCCCCACGGGAAAGGGGGCCGGCACCCGGCCTCGCGACTGTGTGTTTCAAGGCCAATCAGACATTGTCTTGTGGAGACTTAATTTCTGCTCAAGACAGGTGTGACGAAGCGGGCGATGACGTCGGCAGTTTCTGCCAACGCTTCGCGATGTGGGTGATGCCCAACATTCGGCATCTCATAAACAGTCAGCAGACCGGCGGGGCAAAGTCTGCGAGCGGCACCAATCTGGGCCTTAGTTCCGTAAG
>JAPOON010000183.1 GCA_026713405.1 Gammaproteobacteria bacterium | reverse complement strand
TCCACCACGCCGCCCCAGGTCTCCCGCAGCAGCGGCCGCTCCGCCCCGGCCAGCGCATCGTCTCGACCCAGTATTTCCGTGGCGCCAAGCCCGCGCAGGAAGTCGTGCTGAGATGCCTTGCCGGTCACCGCGTGCACCTCATGGCCGAGATGCGCAAGCAGCTTGACGGCCACGGACCCCACGCCCCCGGTCGCACCGGTCACCAGCACCGGCCCGCCGCCGGGATTCATGCCTGCCTGCTCCAGCTTGTGCACGCACAACGCCGCCGTGAACCCCGCCGTGCCCAGTATCATGCTCGAACGCACATCGAGCCCGTCCGGCATCGGCACCGCCCACCCCGCCGGAACCCGGATCTTCTGCCCGTAGCCGCCGGAAGTGTTCATCCCAAGGTCGAAGCCGATGACGATCACCTCGTCACCCGGCGAAAACCCCTCGGACGAGGATTCCGCCACCGTGCCGGCGGCATCGATCCCCGGCGTATGCGGAAAATTGCGCGTAACCCCCGGATTGCCGGTCGCCGACAGCCCGTCCTTGTAGTTGAGCGACGAGTACGCCACATCGATCAGCAATTCACCGTCGGGCAGGCTGTCGGTATCGCGCTCCACGATACTGCGCGAAAACTGCCGTTTGCCATCGGTCTCGGTCTTCTCGACCAGGAATGCTCGAAATGAAGTCATGGGACCCCTGAAATTGTTCCGGAATTGAGGAAAGGACTGGGTGGACCCTGCCCACCCGGCACCGCCGGCGCGCTATTGTAGCCGCACAGCGACGTATTTCCGATCCACGGGAAATCCCTCAGCCCGCACCCGGTCCAATCGCGTCGATGACATCTTCGACCCAACCACGGGCCTCCGCCTCACGGCTCAGATCGGCCACGAACTCCTGTCCCCGCCCCACGGTACGCAGCGTCTCCTCGCCTTCCCACCGGTCCGCGCGCCCGTGATAGGTCAACCCGGTCCGCCGCAACCAGCGCGGCACCCGCCACCGGCTGACCGGGCCGCCCGGCCAACTGAGCCGCAGCGCATCGCTCGCGCCCGCCGCCGTCACCCCCGCGCCCGCGCCCACATAGAGACAGTTGTTGCGCGGCCAATGCCCGATCGTGTGCGGATGACGAATTCCGAATCCATCCGGCTGGGCGGACGGCGCCGGGTCGGCGCCGAGACAGAGCCGTTCCTCCACGCGCAGGTAACCGAATATCCGATGATGGCGGTCGCTTCCATCGAGATTCGAAAACAGGCCGAAGAACAGGAAGACATCGCCGGCCGACACGCCGTTGTTGGCCAGGTGGCTCTGTGCTGCGCCGATCTGCCCGAACGCGCAACGGCCGGCCTCGAACATCGGGTCGCAGTGGCAGAGGCTCGCGCCGGGCAGGCGGCTGCCGGGGCCCCGCTCCACCAGGGCGCCGAGCCCCAGGTCGGCATAGGTCGTGTGCGAACGCCCTGCCGCGGGGATCGGCAGGCTGACCGGCACGCCGTCCACGATGGGCGAGGGAAAGCCGCCCGTGGCGCTGTCGAATCCCTTGCGGCTGAAGACCAGCTTCATGGGCTGCCCGGCCCGCCTCTGCGCAGTAGTAGCATTCGCCTATTTCACCCCGGCTCCGCCAATTTTCCAACACGTCCATTCGCGGAACCTGTACCTCTTCCTTGGCGGATGGGCTAGCAGCCCGTGGCAAAAGTCCGGCGAAGCACCGAGAGCGCCGATGCGCCCGCCTGGCAAGACGCGAGGAGCGAGAATATCGGGCATATTTGAGCGACGAGCAACGCAGTCAGGCGGGATGCAGCGGCGTTCGAATGCCGGCGGAC
>JAPOON010000182.1 GCA_026713405.1 Gammaproteobacteria bacterium | reverse complement strand
TGCCCATGCCGCTGGCAGCGCCGGTGATGACTGCCACTCTATCGCGTAAACGCATCGTGTTTCCTTTTTCCAAGTCCGCCGACTTTAGACCTGTTGTTTGCGGATCTGGTTGTCAGATGAGTCAAGTTCCTTCCCGGTCACTGTTTTCTCTCCGGGCTGGGGCATCGCCCCGTTAGCAGATTGTCGCAGAAGCGAAGAAGATTTCTAACTGCGTTTGACGGGCGTCGGCACCACCGTGACAGGCATGTTTTCGGGTTCGAGGCCGAGGTTGATCAGCACCTTGGACATGCCGAGAAAGAGCCCCACACCCAGCGCGAGCTCGACGATCTCGGCTTCGTTGTAGTGGGCCTTGATCAGCTCCCTGGCGCTTTCGTCCGGCGGCTCGGGAATACCCACCACGGCATCGGCGAGTTTGAGAGCAGCAGCCTCCGCGGGTTCGAGGGCCGCCTCGTAACCGTCGTCGATCTGCGCCACCCGTTTCTCGTTGAGCCCCGCCTCACGGGCGGAGTCGAAACGCACCTGGCGTCAGTAGCCGCAGTCGGTGATGCGGGCGTTGCGAATCCGCGTCATCTCCTTGATGGCGGTATCGGCCACACCGTTCTGCCAGTACTCGGCGTACAGGTCGGCGAACAGGCGACCGATCTCCGGCACGTGGGCCAGCACGTTGCCGAAATCCGGCGCCTGTCCGGGAACGGCGGATTCGATTCTCGGGCGGGTCGACATCCGATTTCTTCCGGTTCAGGCCAGCGAGCCGTCGCGGAGCGGCGGGCTGTCCACAACGGCGGGTTGCGCATCCAGGTCGAACGCCAGCTTCCAGCGGCAGGTCACGTCAAAGAACGCGAGGGCGACCATAAGTGCGACCGTGGCCCTGGAACCGAACTCGGCTTTCGCCTTGCCGACCGCCGCATCGTCGACGGCGTGATGATCGAAGGGAAAACGTCCGGCGATTGCCAGTGCGCACCGCTCGGCGGGCGTGAAGCCCTCGAGATCACCGGCATTCAGGGCCGCTACCTCGGACGGGGAGAGCGTGACCTCGGAATCGCGCACGACCGACTCCTGGGTGCAGCCGTGTATGGCCGCTATGCGCAGACGGCAGAGTTCAAGCACGCGCCGGGGCAGCAGCCCGTCCTCCCACAGTGCGCTGTAGAAAGCCTTGTAACGGGACAGCAATTCGGGCCGATGCCCGAGCAGCCCCTCGATCGGCGTTGCCGCTTCGATACCGTTTATCCAGCTCATGTGAAGCATAATACCCGCCAGACCAGAGAGGTGAACCCATGTCGTATGCCCATCCCGAGTTTCTGATTTCAGCGGACGAACTTGCCGCGGACCTGAACGGCCGGCGCGTCCTGGATGCCGCGGTGTTCCTCAGCCCGGCGCCAAACGGGGGCTACCGCGCCGAGTCCGGGCTGGCGCGCTTCAACGAGGGACACATCCCCGGCGCCCTGTTTCTCGACCTGATCCGGGATGCCTCCGAGGTGTCCACGGGGCTGGGATTCAGCCTGCCGCCCGTCGCGCAACTGGAGGCGTTGTTCGCCCGCCTGGGCGTTTCCAACGACACCGAAGTCGTGCTCTACAGCAGCGGGCACATGATGTGGGCGACGCGCGCCTGGTGGCTGTTCCACTATTGCGGGCACCGTCATGCGCGTGTGCTCGACGGCGGCCTGCAGGCCTGGCGGGCCGGCGGTCACCCGCTTTCGTCGGCGACGGCGAGCTATCCGGAAGGGGACTTCAAGGCCACCCCGAACGCTGCGCTATTCGCCGACAAGAGCGCCGTGCTGGCCGCGATCGGAGATGCGGGTGTGTGCACGGTCAACGCGCTGTCTCCGGAGGTCTACGCCGGCGAAGGAGATTTCAGCTACGGGCGGAAAGGCCACATCGCCGGGAGCATCAACCTGCACTACGACGATCTGCTGGACGACGGCCGGTTCAGGGATGCCGAGGCGCTGCGCGAAGCGCTCGGCACGAAAGGGCTGCTCTCCGCGCAGCGGGTCATCTCCTATTGCGGCGGCGGCATCTCGGCGACCATCGATGCCTTCGCCTGCCTCCTGTGCGGGAAGGACGAGGTCGCGGTTTACGACGGTTCGATGGCGGAATGGGTACGCGACGAATCGCTGCCGATGGAGACCGGGGGGTAGACCATCGGATCAACGGGGCCGGCCAGGTTTCTGCAACGGCACCTGCGCTGCATCGAAACAACCGCGTCCGGCGCAGATCGGCGAATTCTACAGACCGTGGTTTGACAGATCCCTGGCGATGTCCTCCGGTGTGGTACGGGGTTCATAGCGCGCCAGCACTTCGCCTTCCCCATCGACCAGAAACGTGGTGAAATTCCAGGCGATATCGCTGCCCCTGGGGCCGGCCTTGCTGGATTTTAGAAATTCGTACAACTCACAGGCGCCCGCCCCGTTGACCTCGATCTTCTCGAACATGGGGAAGTTCACATCGTACCGGGATGTCGCGAACTCAAGGATTGCCTCGTTCGTACCGGGTTCCTGACCCTTGAACTGGTTGCATGGAAAGCCGAGCACGGTGACCTTGCCTTCCGATTGCAGGGTACGCAGACCTGCGTACTGACGCGTGAAGCCTCACTGGCTGGCGAGGTTGACCACCAGGCAGGCCGCTCCCTTGTAGCGTTCGAAAGATACCGGCTCTCCGGTGATGGCATTCATGGTGAGATCGTGAAAGCTGGACATGCGACGTTTCTCCGGCGAATCCGGTGCCGATTATTTCGGCGGCGGCGGTGAAAGTCCACGCATCGCTTCACTTGCGCATGGTCGAGATGGCGGTTGCTTCGGCAGAGTCGGTCAAATTCCACGAAACGCAGGTTCGTTCGGTGTTGATGTGCGGGCGGTAGCGAGTCGTCGGGGTTACCTCCACAGCGCTATACTTGGGCCAAGGAGGAAACCGCGATGTCGCTCAACATTGAACTTACGGGCGCCACTCTTGGCGCGGTTGTCACCGGCATTCATCTCGGATCCCT
>JAPOON010000181.1 GCA_026713405.1 Gammaproteobacteria bacterium | reverse complement strand
GGTGGCGGAACCGCCGAAGGAGCCGTTCTGATTGACGGTGACCCCCGGCGCCGTGGCCACGGCATCGAGGGCGTGCGAGAAACCGAGCGCCGCGATCTCGTCCGCATCGATGATGCGCACCGTCGACCCGGTCTCGGCGGTTGTCTGCTCGATGCGCGTTCCGGTAACGACCATGGTATCGATGCGAACCCGGTCATTGTCGCCTGCCGGCGGTTCGGCAACGGCGGATGCGGTCGCCGTGGCGACCAGAAGCACCAGCCCGCAAGTGCCGCCAACTTTCGTCGTGAGGGCGTCGAGGCGCCTGGAGGGAGCACGGGCACGTGGGGCGCGGGCATCGGCGTTCGCAATGGCAAGTTGGTGAGATTTGCGGGGTAACAGGGAATTGCGAACCATCGGATCCCTCCTCACCCCGGCGGGGTGCGCTGTAATGACAACGCCGGCCGCCAGCCCTGGCGGACGCGGCGCACCGCTCTAGCCCGACCCGCTGCGTCCATTCACGAACAGGGCGGTCAAGTGTCGTTACAAGGGAGCCTTCAGCCCGGGAGCGCGGGGGGCTTGCCCAGCGCAGCAGGAAGAAGCGGCACCGAAGTGCTGTTTCCCGTTCGCAGGCAATGTGCCCGGCCCGGAACGAACGACGCGGTGGCAGGTCTCCTGGCTCGCCAATCCGCGCTTGCGGCCGCCTTCCCGGAGTTGCCTCCAGTGGCCTCGTGGCCGCAAGCTCCTGGCTTACAGTTGCGGGTACAGCCCCGGATTTTCACCGGGTTCCCTTTTGGCCGCCCGCCGGGCGGCACCACCTGTATGCATTGTCGGGTTAGTGGGCGCGGTGTCAATACCCGGATAGGGCGTAGCCCCGTTTAAAAATCGATGCCGCGAACGGCCTTGATGCCCGCGTCGAAGGGGTGCTTGACGGCGCGCATTTCGCTGACGAGGTCGGCGTAGTCGCAGATGCCCGGTTTTGCATCCCGCCCGGTCAGGATGACGCTGGTGCGCGGGGACCTTGCCTCCAGCCCCTCGACAACCGCGCTTTCGGACAGGTAGTCGTAGCGCAACGCGATGTTGATTTCATCCAGAACCAGCAGGTCGTAGTCGCCGCTCTCGAGCATCTCCCGGGCCTTTTCGAATGCCAGCCGGGCCGTGTGTGTGTCGCGCTCGAGGTCCTGGGTGTCCCAGGTGAAGCCCTCGCCCATGGTGTGCCAGTCCAGTTGCTCCTCGAACTTCGAGAAGAACTGGCGTTCGCCGGTTTTCCACGTGCCCTTGATGAACTGCACCACGCCCACCCGCTGGCCCCAGCCGAGCGCGCGGACGATCACGCCGAAGGCGGAACTCGACTTGCCCTTGCCTTCGCCGGTGTAGACCAGGACCAACCCCCGGTCCGGGACGGACGATGCCTTGACCCGCTTGCGGTGAGCGGCCTGCTGGACCTTCATTTTCTCGGCGTGGGTTGTGGCGTCGGTCATTGCCCGGTCTCCCTGTACGGCCTCGGCCGGTCTGAAGTAAGTGCCATGATGCCACCAAAATCCACCGACACCGAAAAATCCCGCGCCCTGGTGCCGCCGGCCGAGCAGGCCGCCTTGATTACGCCCGCGTGGGTGACGACCGCGATCGGTTCCTGCCGCGCCGACCAGTGGCCGAGGGCTTCGCCGACGCGGCTCTGCAACATGGCGACGCTTTCCCCGCCGTGGGGCCTTGCGTGCATGAAGTCGTTGGCCCAGCTATCCAGTTCCGATGCCGGCAGCGCCGACCAGGGGCGCCCTTCCCAGGTGCCGAAGTCCATCTCCGTCAGGCGTTCGTCGACATCCAGGGGCAGGTCCCCGGCTGCCGCGATGTAACGGGCCAGTTCCCGGCAGCGGTTCAAGGGGCTGGAGACCACCCGCCGCACTTCCGGCAGGGCGCGAAGCACGGCGGCGGCCTCGTCGGAAAATGTGTCGAGCAGCGCGAGGTCAAGTCGGCCGTAACAGAGACCCTCGGGCACGTCCGGCCGGGTATGGCGCACCAGGATCAGACCCATGCGCCCATCCCCGCGCAGACACCCAGGTAGAGCCCGATTTCGCTGGCCTGCTGAACGGCGCCCAGGGTGTCGCCGGTATAACCGCCCAGCTTGCGCTCGAAGCAGAG
>JAPOON010000180.1 GCA_026713405.1 Gammaproteobacteria bacterium | reverse complement strand
GGCCGGGGGTCTGAAGGTGGAGGCGGTCCTGGCCGGACAGTTGCGGCAACAGTTCATCGAGCCGGTGAATGATTTCCAGCGCCCCCTGCAGCGTGGACACGTCCTGGTTGGGATGCAGGTCCGCCACCTCGGGACGGGCGGCCAGGTCTTCCGTGAGCCTGGGGTTGTACTTCATGGTGCAGGTGCCGAACAGGCTGATGCCCATCATGCCCAGGGTTTCCTGGGACAGGTGCAGGAAGTGGCGGAGCACATCCGGTTCCGACATTTCAGGCAGGCCCGGCGCGCTGCCGCGGCGCATGGATGGGGGAATCAGGCCGGCGGCCTCGCCGACGGCTGCCGCCACGGCTTCCTCCGCGGCCGGGAAGTGGCAGCCGCGGCGCCCCGGGACGCCCATTTCCATGATGACCGGTTCGTCCCAGACCGCCGAGTGGAAGCGGCGCAGGTTGTCGTTCTTCATTGGCTGCAGATCCTCCCGAGGCACTCGGCCAGCCGCTCGAGGTCGGGCTGGGCGTGCAGTTCGGTTACGCAGTAGAGGGAACTCTGCCCCAGCTCGGCGAACGCCTCGCTCAGGTCGAGCCCGCCGAAGATGTCGTGCTCCAGGAGGCGCGCGTTTATCTCCGCCACGGACTTTCCGGTTGCATCGAAATTGACCACGAACTCCTTGAAATGGCCGCTCGCCGGGCTGACCGAGACGCCGTCGATGGCGTCGAGCAGGGAGACGGCGTAGCGGGCGCGCTGCACGATCAGTTCGCCGATTTCGCGAAATCCCTCCGGGCCCAGGAGCGCCATGTAAGCCGCGGCGGCGATGGCCCACAGGTAGGTCGAGTTGCCGGTCCAGTCCTTGCCTTCCTCCCGGGAACCGTAGGAACTCTGGTGCATCAGCGCCATGCCGAACCCGTGCTCGCCCTGGCTCGTCTCGCCGATGCTTAGCATCAGGGTGGGGTACTCGTAAGCGTAGCGTGGCTCGTCCCGGGAGGCGATGAAGCCGCCCAGGCCGCCGCCGCAGTTCATGTGAATGCCCAGCGGCTGAATCGAGCCGACGGCGATGTCCACGCCGTATTGGCCGGGCGGGACCAGCACGCCCAGCGCTATGGGATCGACGCCTGCAATGGTTTCCGCGCCGTGGCGACGGGCGACGGCGGCGATCTCCCGGGCCTGTTCCTCGATGCGCCCCAGGAAAGAGGGGTTTTCGAAGTAGATGGCGGCATGGTCCGAGGAGAACCGGGCCTCGAGCCCGTCGAGGTCGACCAGGCCGCTTGCCGGGTCGATGCCGAATTCATCGACCTGGATATGGGAACCCATTTCCGGCGGCTCGCAGTAGGTCTCGATGACAGACCGCCGCTCCGGGTCGATGTATCGGGGAATCAGCACCCGGTTGCGCCCGGTGATGCGAACTGCCATGCGAATGGCATGTCCGGCGGCGCAGCCCCAGCTATAGACGGGCAGGGCTACCAGGTCCAGGTCCAGCAATTCGCCGAGCTGGCTGGTGAATTCGAACCAGGCCTGATTGCGGCCGAGATCAGACGAAGGGGTGCCCCAGACCGGGGTCAGGAACTCGCTGCGGCGGATGATTTCGTCGCAGACCGCCGGCACATGATGTTGCCAGCAGCCGCCGCCGAGAAAGCTCAGAACCTCCTCGCACGACCGGTTTTTGCCAATCAGGCCAAGCATGTGCCGCCGCAGTTCGAGTTCGGACGACAGGGCCGGCGGCAGATTCAGCGGTGTGCGATAGCGATGATCCGGCGGGATCTGTTCGAACAGTTCTTCAGCGTCCGCGACGTTCAGGGCATCGAGCAACTGCCGGCGGACGGCGGGCACCGAATTCGGCATGAATGGATGAGGACGTGTCATTGTTCTTCAGACCTCGATTCGCAGTGCAGGGTATTCCAGTGAATCAGGACCGCACCCGTGTTGCCGCAACCGCAGCGGGCTGAGGCAACGCGCCGTCGGGGTACCCGGGTTGCTCCAGCCTCTGCCCCAATCATCCCCTGGCCCGGCACGTTTTGACGGGCGCGGCTTTTCGCGCCTGTCTGCAAGGACGGGAGAATATATTATTGCGCACGAATGTGCGCACATCGAACTGGCCTGACCTATTTCATGAATGAACTACTGCGGCCGTCAATAACAGCGAAATCACTGGGCGTGCTCCCGCCGCGTGCTCGACGTGCTTCAAGCACGCGTCCGCGCACCCAGCGCTTTAACTGCTCTGGCCAGCCTCGCCAGGTCCATTCTCGAACAGGCCGGGCTAGCTGACCGCCGTGAGCAGGCATCGTCTCGGCTTGATCGTCAATCCGGTGGCGGGCATGGGGGGGTCCGTCGGCCTGAAAGGCACCGACGGCAGCCTGGCGGCGGAGGCAAGGTCGCTCGGCGCCGAACCCCTGGCGAGCCATCGCGCCGCCGTTGCGTTGTCGCAACTCGTACAAGTCGGAGCAAACGTCGAGGTGTTTACCTGTTCCGGGCCAATGGGAGCGGAGGCCGCACGGCGCGCCGGTCTTGATCCCGTGGTCGTCCACCAGGTTGCGGAAGTTGCGACGACGGCCCGCGACAGCCGCGCGGGCGCCATGCGCATCATCGAACGGCGACCCGACTTGATGCTGTTCGCCGGCGGCGACGGGACTGCCCGGGACCTGATGGGCGTGGTAAAGGGCTCGACACCGCTCCTGGGCGTGCCTGCCGGCGTGAAGATGCACTCCGCGGTGTTTGCGGCGACAGCGCGGGCGGCCGGTGACGTGGCCTGCAGCTACCTGGCAGCGGCGGACCGCGAGAGCCTGCTGCGCGATGCGGAAATCATGGACCGGGAACCCTCGCCGACGTTGGACGCGGCGCTGTCGCCAAGGCTGTACGGAATGGTGCGCACTCCTTCGGTCTCGTTTCTGGTGCCGGGCGCCAAGTCGTCCAGCCGCGTGACGGACCAGGCGGCACTGGCGGGCGCCATACGCAGGGTTGCCCGGCTGATGGGCGACGGGCGCCTGTCGCTGCTGGGTCCGGGCTCCACCATGCAACGGGTCAAGCGGGAGTGCGGATTCGAGGGCTCGCCGCTCGGCATCGATGCGGTAAACGGCGGGCGCCGCGTCGGGGCGGACTTGAACGAGCGACAGATACTTGACCTGTTGGGTAACGCGCCGGCTCGCATCGTGGTCAGCGTCGTGGGGGGGCAGGGCTTTCTGTTCGGACGAGGCAACCAGCCGTTGAGCAACCGGGTGATCAGGCGGGTGGGCCTGGACCACATCGTGGTTCTATCGTCGCTGGAGAAGCTGGCTTCTCTCCCCGAGCGATGTTTGTTGGTGGACACGGGAGAAGCCGGGCTGGACGAGGCGCTGGCCGGATACTTGAAGGTGTTTGTCAGCGAAATGAAAACCGTGATGATGCCGGTCAGGTCGGCGCACGGAGGGGCGCCGCCATAAGCTGCAGGCTTGCAGGGAACACGTTCTTCCGACATGGGGTTTTCCCGACGCCGAGAGCCGGCATGCGGTACGGTCCTCCTGCACGCTAAGCGACCAGGCTGTTGGCGGATTCCGGGCGCGCTGAAGTGCTTTAAAGGTGCTGGAGGCCCGCACCGCACGCCGGCTCTCATGGCTGAATTCAATGCTGTTCCTTGG
>JAPOON010000179.1 GCA_026713405.1 Gammaproteobacteria bacterium | reverse complement strand
GCGAGCGCGCTGTCGGTGGATTCCTAGCGCGCTGAAGTGCTTTAAAGGTGCTGGAGGCCCGCACCTCACACCCGCTCTCATCGTACATCCAACCGTTGTTCCCTGCGCGTCCTCGTCCCGGCGTGCCGGGTTCCCGACTTTCATGGAACCCTCTGGGAGGGAGAAGATTTGGGGATTCCGGTTTCATGTTCAGGACCCCTTGTACCGGCGATATTCTTCCCAGAGCGCCTCGCGCAACTCCGGATCCGATTCCGCCATGGCTGCTTCGCGCAGCTGGCGGGCAATGATGTCGTCGTCCCGGGCGTCGGGTATGTCGTCCGGCGCGTGGCCTCTGGGCATGGGCGGCGCCGGCCGGGACGGCGGAACAGGCATGGCTCCGCCGCCTTGCGGGGCACTGGATTGTCCGCTGCCGGAACTGCCGCTGGGACCTTTGCCGCCGGGACCTGTGCTGCCGGCGGTGGAGGGGGCGCCGGGCGTGGTGCCGCCGCCACTCCCGGATGGGGACTCGTTGGAACGTTGCTCGAGTACCTCCCGTTCGGTAAGGATCGCGCCGTCGAAGGTGCCGAGCGCTTCTTCGAGTTCCTGGTCGCCGCCGGAACCGGCGCCATCGCCTGGCATGGGCGGTGTCGGACGGGGCGTGACGGGCGGGGGGAGTTCGTTGCTGGATTCCCAGCCGCCCGGTTGGCCTTGCGGCAATGTGCCGCCGGCACCGCTGTCGGAACCGCCTCCGGGCGAACCTGGTAGACCGCCGGGCGAGCCGGACCCCGGTGCGTCGCCGCCGGCTCCGGATGGCTGGGATTCGGAGCCTCCTGGCGTTCCGTCGGGGCCGCCCCCGGATCCGGGTGGCATGCCTCCGGGGCCTGCCGAACCTGGTGAGCCGCTACCGGAATCGCCGGGCCCGCCTGGCGTATTTCCGGAGGGAGCCCCCGGGGGAGCAGGCATGCCGTCGGGAATGCCGGGCAGATTGCCGGGCAGTCCGCCGGAAGGGACGGGCATGCCGCGGGACGAACCGCCCGATGGATCGCTGGGCCCCGGCATACCGGGTGAACCTCCCGGAGAGCCGGGTGGCCCGCCCGATGGTGACGAAGGACCGCCCGGTGATCCAGGTATTCCGCCTGACGGAGTGGGCATACCGCCTGAGGGGCCGGGCAGGCCGCCAGAGGGACCGGGCATGCCGCCGGAGGGCCCCGGTGATCCTCCTGATGGTCCAGAAGGCCCGGAAGGCCCGGAAGGCCCGGATGGTCCGGATGGTCCGGATGGTCCCGATGAGCCGGAGGGGGGTGGGCTACTCGATGGCTGGGGATAGAGCGGTGTTATGGGAGCGCAAGCCCACAGCAGCGCCGCCAGCAAGAGCGCCCCGGCGCGCGCGCCCTGCAGCCACGCCATTCGCCGGCCGCCACGGCTGCTACCGGCCGCCAACGGGACCTGTTGCCGGCTATTCCTTCTATTCGCGGACAAGGTTGTCAAATGAGTCAACTTCCCTCCCGGTCATTGTTTTCCCGCCGGGCCAGCGCGTAGTCCCGTCAGGCATCGTCTTCCTCCGGCTTATCGGGGGGCACGTACTGGAATTCGTGCCGCCAGGTCTGGCTTTCAAAGGGGATGGCCTTGCCGTTCGCCATGGCCGGCCGGTAACGGGAGCTGCGCAGGCTGCGACGCGTCCGGAAGTCCATCAGGCCCTCCGGGTCGGCGGCGACAATCTCGATGTCCTGCGCACTGCCGTTGGCCGATACACGAAACATTGCCTCGATGAATCCCGGAATGCGGTCGCGTTCCTTTGCCGCATCCTCGGCGACGCCGCGCGGCGGTTTCGGATCCGCGGGCAGTGGCATGTGCAGGAGCCTCGGTTCCGCGAAATACGCTTCAGCGTCCACCGCATCGAGTTCGTTCAGTTGTTCATAGACGAATTCATAGAGTGTATGCGCCTTCTTGAAGTGCTCCCACATCAGGTGCCAGTCGGCCAGATCCAGAATCGCCTCGAACACCTCGAGTGGCGAGGATTCGGGGTTGTCCCGGCGGATACGCACGATGTGCTGCAAGGCGCGCTCGGCGGCGGGAAAGTTGTTGATGGTGATCTGCTCGGTGAAAACGGTGCCCCGGGAGGACAACGGCGTCGGCGCGACACCGAAGGAACTCGACTGGTTGTCGCTCACGTAGTACGGCGGAAAACGTTCCTGCCGGTAGGTGAATACGAGGCCCTTGAGAGCGGGCAGGGCGGACAGGCTGGTCTGCTTGTCGTTGGCCTCGTAGACATGCAGGGCGCGTTCGTACATTGCCCGCGCGGCAAAGATGTTGAAGCTGTCCCGATACCAGTTGGCGAGGCGATAGGTACCCGGCAGGATCTCTTCGCTCAAGGGTCCGTAGGCTTTATGGAGCACGCTGTAGGCGTATTCCTCACGGTTGCCGGCTTCCTCCAGATTGCCGATTGCCTTCAGCGCGTCGGCCTGCTTGTAAACGACCGCCACCTGCCCGGGTGCGAACAGCCCATCGTTGATCCGGCGGATGTGCAATGCACGGTCGTATGTCTCCAGGGCACGGTCGAGGCGCTGCTGACCGAACTGGGCGTCACCGAGCAGGGTGAGCGGTTCGACCAGGTCGGGATGGTAGCGGTGGTGGGCCGTCTCGATGGCGCGAATGTAGCGTTCCAGGAACTCTTCCGTACCTTCGTACTCGGCCTGTTCGATGCTGAACGCGACGGAGTCGAGCGGCCCGGACTCTTCGTCGAGCGCTTCCTCGATGGGTACGATTGCATCGGGCGGCGGCGCCTCCGCCGTGACACTCACCGGCTCTGCGCCGGTACCGGCTTCGACATGGGCCGGCTCGGAGGCGGTTTCTTCGGTCGGGTCCCCGGCAGAAGAAGCGACTGCGGGCACTTCCCTTTCGGTACTTTCGCTTTCGCCCCCGGTACTTTCGCTTTCGCCCCCGGTACTTTCGGTTGCGTCCCCGGTACCTTCGGCCTCGGCCTCGGCCTCGGCCTCGGATTCGTCGGCCTTCTCGAGCGGCGGAACGCTTTCGAGGGCCTCGAGTCGGTCTTCAGCGATCGGGACAGTGGCAGGCGCCT
>JAPOON010000178.1 GCA_026713405.1 Gammaproteobacteria bacterium | reverse complement strand
TGCGTGGGTGTAGAGGGGGAGAAAGGGGGGGAATGAGGGCGCCAGGACCACTTCGCGTGGCAAATTGCCCCCGCCCCCATTTTCCTCTGACCCCATTTTCCCTAGCGGATCACAGCAGAATCCCGGTGAGTTTGGCCTCCAGGATCTGCTCCATGTCCAGACCGATCTCCAGCATCACCTCGTCGGTGTGTTCCCCGAGCTCGGGCGCCGGACGGGAGCCCGAGGCCACGCGGCCGAACTGCAGCGGCACGCTGACCATGGGCACCTTACGGCCGCTGTCGAAGCGTACTTCCTGCACGTAGCCGTTGGCCACGGCCTGGGCATCCCGGGGCAGTTCCCCGACTTTCTGCACCACGTCCCACTGGCCTTCCTGGGTGGCGAGGATCGCTTTCCACTCGTCGAGCGTGTGCTTCGCGAATTCCTCGTCAAGCGCGGCGATACAGGCCTCGATGTTTCGTGCACGCAGCGCATCGCTGGCGAAGTCCTCGTGCTCGACCAGGTCTTCGCGGCCCGCCGCCCTGCAGAAGCCCGGCCAGTAGCGCTGGCCCTGAAGCATGCACAGGGCGATGTAGCGGTCATCGGCAGTGCGGTAGTTGTTTACCAGCGGGTTCGGCAGCGCAGTACGCCTGGGCTTCGGCAGCTCATCGACCCCGCGGATCGCAGAGCCCACGATGTGTGGCTGCATGGCCCACATGCCGCTCGCCAGCAGGGCGCCGTCCACCACCGTGGCCTCGCCGGTCAGCGCCCGTTGCGCAATGGCGGCGGCAATGCCGCCGGCCAGCACCAGCCCGCTCTGGCCGTCCCCGAATGCGCCGCAGGGCATGCCCAGCGGATGAGACGCCTCTTCCGGCGTCACCGCTGCTGCCAGGCCGGAACGGCTCCAGTACGAAATCGAATCGTAGCCGCCCTTCTCAGCTTCCGGGCCCATGGCCCCCTGGCCGCTGCCTACCGCGTAGATCACATCCGGATTGCGGCCCTGCACGTCGTCGACATCGATGCCGAGCCTTCTGCGCGCCGCCGGCAGCAGGCTGGTGAGGAACACATCGGCTTCATCGACCAGCTTGAACAGCAGTTCCCGCGCGCCTTCGGCCTTCAGGTCCATCGCCACGCTGCGCTTGCCGCGATTGAAGATGTCGTACATGAAGGAATAGCCGAGTTCCTCGGGATTCAGCCCGGCGTAGTTGAGATAGCGGATGGGGTCGCCGTCCGGCGCCTCAATCTTGGTCACCGACGCACCCCAGTCGGAAAGCACCGCCCCCGCCGAGGGTACATAGGCCCACATCGACACCTCCACGACCTTCAGGCCCTTCAACGGTTGGCTCATAGCAACACCCTCTGCCTGCGCAAATGTGCGATCTCATCGGCGCCCAATCCCAGCTCGCTCATCACCTCGTCGGTATGCTCGCCATATCCCGGGCTCGCACTGAGCTGCCCTATCGGTCGTTCATCGAACTGCCCCGGCGAGGAGGCAGCCAGATAGCCCCCGTCATCGGCGGAAACTTCCGTTACGAATCCGTTCTTCAATGCCTGCTCGTCGGTGATCACCTCGATGGGGTTCAACAGCGGCGCCCAAACGCCTTCCATCGAAAACAGAATGTCGTTCCAATCGGCCAGTGTCTTCGTCGCAAACATGTCCTGCAGTTCCTCGATGAGCGCATCGGCGTTGGCCATCTTGGCTTTCTCGTCCTTGAAACGCTCGTCGTCCAACAGGTCTTCCCGTCCCAATCGACGCGCCAGGTCGGCAAACCAGCGGTCCTGCAGGAAACAGAGCGCCAACCAGCGGTCATCGCTGGTCCGGTACAGGCGCACCAGCGGGTGGCCCCGGCCCCGGCGGGGCGCCATCGGGTCGCCGGGTTGCGCGCCCGACAGGCTGGCGCCGGTCAGGGACTGGGTCATGATGTAGGCGCCCATGAGATAGAGCGCATGATCGACAACGGCCCCTCTGCCCGTTCGCTCCCGGCGGAACAGCGCCGCCGAGATCGCTCCGGCAAGGGTCGCCCCTCCGGTAAGGTCCCCCACCGAACCGGGCTGTTGCGGCGGCGGCCCCGACTCGGGCGTCTGGGCAAACCCGGAGCCCGAGCGGCACCATGACGACGGATAGTCGAACCCGCCGTGGTTCGCCATCGGCCCGCCCATGCCGTAGCCCGTGCCTCGCGCGTAGATCAGGCGCGGATTGCGTTCCATGAGATCCTGCACCTCGATTCGCAGCTTCCTGCGCGCATCCGTGCGCAGGTTGGTGATGAACACGTCCGCGCCTGCAACCAGCCTGTAGAGCTGCTCGCGTCCCGCACTTTGCGTGAGGTCCAGCGCCACCGAGCGCTTGCCCCGGTTGGCCACTTCAAAGTACTCGTTGCGCGCCTGCCCCGGCCGCTGCAGGATGAGCATGTGCCTGGCCGGGTCGCCGCCGCCCGCCGTGCGCTCGATCTTGATCACGTCCGCCCCCCAATCGGCCAGCACCACCCCGGCAGCCGGCACGAAGGTGTGCTCCGCCACCTCGATCACCCGCACACCCTGCATCACGTCATACATCCGATCCTCCGCTGTTCATGCGCTTGTGCGGGCGGTGGTTCACCCGAACCACTCGGTCACCGATTCGCTCAAGTCCTCTTCGACGAAAACCCGTCGGACGGCGCTTCTGGCAAGCATACGCTGCCGGTGAGCGGCAATCCCCGGAAACCGGCCCGGATCTCCCCGGTCTCCCATACCCAGGTAGTTCGCGTAGACGAATAGATACGGGTCCGCCAGCGAATAGGCATCACCGAACGCCCAGGGCCCGCCGCCGTCCTCGAGTTGCTGCTCGACGACGGCGAAGAACCCGTTGGCAAGCTCGGGAACCTTTTCTGCGAGCGCCCTGGCGGCGTCCGCACCGTCGGCGTAGTCACCGGGCCGCGAGATCTGCCGGAACGCGATGTGCAGCGAAGTGGCCATGAAGACATTGAAGGCGAGGATCTGGTTGGCGAGCAGCACATCGTTTGCCGGCAGCAAGCCCGCTTGCGGGTGCGTCTGTGCAATGTAGTTCAGGATGGCGGGATTCTCCGTGAGAATGCCGCCGTTCACAACGAGGGCGGGCACGCGCGCCTTGGGGTTGATCGCCAGGAACCAGGCGGCGTGGTTGTCGCCGTCGACAAAGCTGATCGCCTGCGCCTCGTAATCCGCGCCCGCTTCCTCGAGCACGATGTGACTGATCAGCGAGCACGCGCCCGGTGAGTAATAGAGTTTCAGCATCTTCCCTCCAGTGACGCCAGGGGAGCCAGCCGCACCCATTTATGAATAAACGTAGCGAGGTTGGCAAGAGCCGTGAAAGCGCAGGGCGACACAGTGCCTCCTGCATCGTTTGAATTGTATAATAAAGTTGACTAGGGTTAATATATGCGAGCCAGCTCGGAATAGTGGTGAAGGGGATGTCAAAATGAGTGCCAAAAAGAGTGCACTACGGTTTTTCAGCCTGGCGGCCGGGGTTGCCCTGGTTTCCGCCCACGCCGGGCCGGTCAATGCCGGAGAAGCGGCCGGCGCCCGCTCCATGGTGGTCGAGGAGGTCCTCGTTACCGCCCGCAAGCGCGAGGAGAGCCTGCAGGAAGTGCCGGTGGCGGTTTCGGCCTTCAGTCAGGAGCAGATCGAACTTCAGACAATCCAGGAATTCATTGACATCGAGGCACAGGTTCCCGGAGTCCACATTCAGACAACGCAACACGACCCCTCCATAGCGGCGGTCTCGATTCGCGGCCAGCAACAGCCGGACTTTCTGCTCACCAACGATTCGGCGGTTGGCGCCTATGTCGACAACGTGAACCTGCCCAGGCAGTCCGGTCTCAACGCCAACCTGTTCGACATCGAGCGAATCGAAGTACTCAAGGGCCCACAGGGCACGCTGTACGGTCGCAACACCACGGGTGGAGCCATCAACATAATCTCGCGGAAAGCGGACCACGACGGTTCGCACGGCTATCTCAAGGCAAGTTACGGCAACAAGAACTTCACGCAGATCTCGGGGGCTTTGAATATTCCCTTCAGCGATACCGCCGCCGGCCGCATCGCCGTTCAGAAGACCGATCAGGATGGATGGGGCGAATCCCGGTTCACCGGAGACGATCTCTACGACCAGGACGAGATATTCCTGCGCGGTTCACTGGTCTGGGATCCGAGCGACCGCGTCAACATTCAGGTGCAGGCCGATTACATGGACCTCGATGAAGGGGGCGCCATTGAAAAGTTGGTGCAACCGGGGGGAAATTTCATCAACGGGTTGCCGGATACCACGTCGCTAACTGCGGGTATCGAGCTCTCTGGAGCGCCGGTCGATTTTGCGAACTACGTGGACTACGTGAACTCCGGTTATGCCGCTATG
>JAPOON010000177.1 GCA_026713405.1 Gammaproteobacteria bacterium | reverse complement strand
CGTCAAGGCCGGTGAAGTGATCAAGACGCTGATGGGTCTGGGCGTCATGGCGACCATCAACCAGGTGATCGACCAGGATGTGGCGACCCTGGTCGTTGAGGAAATGGGCCACAAGGCCAAGCTCATCCACGAAGATGCGATCGAGCAGGCCCTCGAGCAGTCGCTCATGATCGATGGAGAAGGCGAGCAGCGGGCGCCCGTTGTCACCGTCATGGGTCATGTCGATCACGGCAAGACGTCCCTTCTGGACTACATTCGCAAAACCCGCGTTGTCAGCGGCGAGGCCGGGGGCATTACCCAGCATATCGGCGCCTATTCGGTCGACACCGACCACGGCCAGATCACCTTTATCGATACGCCGGGTCACGCGGCATTCACCGCCATGCGCGCGCGCGGCGCCATGGTTACGGACATCGTGGTCCTCGTCGTTGCCGCGGACGACGGTGTAATGCCGCAGACGGAAGAGGCCATTCAGCACGCAAAGGCAGCCGGGGTGCCGATCGTGGTGGCCGTCAACAAGATGGACCTGGCGGGCGCCGATCCGGAACGGGTCACCAAGGAACTCGCGGCCAAGAATGTCGCACCCGAAGACTGGGGCGGCGACACCCAGTTCGTGCAGGTGTCCGCGGTCACCGGCGATGGCATAGACGACCTGCTCGAAGCCATCCTGCTGCAGGCGGAACTGCTGGAACTCAGGGCGGTGCCGGATGCGCCGGCTCGCGGCGTCGTGGTCGAATCCCGACTCGACCGCGGCCGCGGCCCCGTTTCCACCGTTCTGGTACAGAACGGCACGCTCAAGCAGGGCGACATCATCATTGCGGGTGAATTTCACGGCCGGGTGCGGGCCATGCTGGACGACCAGGGCGCACAGACCCGGGAGGCCGGCCCATCGCTCCCCGCCGAGGTGTTGGGCTTGAGCGGCACGCCCGGCGCGGGCGACAGCTTCTCGGGAGGCACGGCCCGGCGCCCGGCGCGCGATCTCGCCGAGTTCCGGCGCGACAAGCCCCAGGAGCAGCGACAGGCCATGCAGCAGGCAGCGAAGCTGGACAACCTGTTTGCCAATCTGGGCGAAGGCGAGAAGCGTGTGCTGAAACTGGTCGTCAAGGCCGACGTGCGCGGCAGCCTGGAAGCCATCGTTCAGTCGATGGCCGATCTCGGCAACGACGAAGTCTCCGTGACGGTGCTCGGTTCGGGGGTTGGCGCGATCACCGAAAGCGACGTCAACATGGCGGTCACCTATAGCGCAGCGGTATTCGGGTTCAACGTTCGCGCCGACAACGCGGCGAAAGCCGTTGCCGAGCGCGAGGGCCTCGACCTGCGCTACTACAGCGTCATCTACGAGATGATCGACGATGCAAGGCAGGTGCTGAGCGGCATGCTCGCGCCGGAGACCAGGGAGGAAATCCTGGGCATTGCGGAGGTCCGCGAGGTGTTCCGGTCGCCCCGGTTCGGGCAGGTTGCGGGTTGCATGGTCACCGAGGGCGCCGTGTACAGGAATCGCCCCATTCGGGTACTGCGCGACAATGTCGTGATCTACGAAGGCGAGCTCGAGTCCCTGCGCCGCTTCAAGGACGATGTCCAGGAGGTGCGAAACGGCACGGAATGCGGTATCGGGGTGCGCAATTACAACGATGTGCGCTCGGGCGACCTCATCGAAGTGTTCGAGTCCCGAGAGGTGGCACGGGCCCTGTGAGGGGTCGGCGGGTCAGTTGCTGATGCGGGAGTTCGGACGTGATCTGCGGGTGGCCGACATGGTGCGCGAGGAACTCGCGTGCATCATTCAGCGACAGATGCGGGATCCGCGCATCGGCACCGTCAGCGTCAACGATGTGCGGGTAAGCAAGGACCTTTCCTTCGCCGATGTCTATGTGTCGTCCCTGGACACGCCGGACGCTGTGGAACAGGCCGATCTTGTGGCGATCCTGAACAGGGCCGCCGGGTTCTTCCGCTCGGAGCTGGCGAAACGGCACTCGATGCGCACAACGCCCAAGCCCAGGTTTCACTACGACGTTGCCGTGGAGCGGGGGCCGCGCCTGGAAAGGCTGATCACCGATGCACTCGCGGCCGACAGGAGCGCACACGAACATGGGTAGCCGACGGGGCCGTGTGGTTAACGGAATCGTGGTTGTCGACAAGCCGGGCGGCATGAGTTCGAACGATGCCGTGCAGAAGGCAAAGCGGCTGTTCGGCGCGCGCAAGGTGGGGCACACCGGCAGCCTCGACCCTCTGGCTACCGGTGTCCTGCCCCTCTGTTTCGGGGAGGCGACGAAATTCTCCCAGTACCTGCTGGCCTCGGACAAGAAATACCGGGCGCGCATCAAGCTCGGCGTCGCCACGGACAGCGGCGATGCCGATGGAAAGACCGTCTCGAGGCGGTCGGCCGAAGGCATCGGCAGACCCGACATCGAGAAGGCGCTCAACTGCTTCCGCGGTGAGATCATGCAGGCGCCGCCCATGTTCTCGGCGGTGAAACACAAGGGGCAACCGCTCTACAAGCTGGCCCGGCAGGGAATCGAGATAGAGCGGGAAGCGCGGGCCGTCACCATCTACTCCAATGAACTTGTCTCCTTCGAAGGCGATGAATTCGAAGTCGAGACCCATTGCAGCAAGGGAACCTACGTGCGCGCCATCGCGGAAGAGATGGGTGAGATGCTCGGTTGCGGCGCACATGTCAGCGCACTCAGGCGAAGCCAGGCCGGGCCTTACGGCGAGTCGGACCTGGTCACCTTCGATGCACTGGAGGAGGCACGGGAACAGGGGTCCCTGGATCCGTACCTGCAACCCGTGTGGACGGCGGTGCGGGAGTGGCCCGAAGTGTCATTGAACGAGGACGTGGCGTACTACCTGCGCCACGGACAACCGGTCATCGTTCCGCACGCACCGACCAGCGGCTGGGTGCGGCTCTCGGAATCTTCGGGTGCGAGTTGCCGGTTCCTGGGCGTCGGCGAAGTGCTCGACGACGGCAGGATCGCACCGCGCCGCTTGCTGACCCGCGTCGATGCGCCAAGCGAACGCTGAGATCGTGGAGACCTTTCGGACAGGATGTACCCGCGAATCGACTGGAAATACGCCCGGTTGGCTCGCTTTGCACAGATTGAGCGTATTTGGAGACCATTATGGCTTTAGCGACTGAAACGAAGTCGGACATCATCAGGGACTATCAGGTACAGGAGGGCGACACCGGCTCGCCCGAAGTGCAGGTTGCGCTTCTCACCCATAACATCAACTCGTTGCAGGAACACTTCCGCGCACACAAGAAGGACCACCATTCCCGGCGCGGCCTCATTCGAATGGTGAACCGGCGCCGCAAGTTGCTGGACTACCTCAAGGAAAAAGACGGCGTGCGTTACCGGTCGCTTATCCAGCGCCTGGGCCTGAGAAGGTAGCCGTAGTACGCATTCCACACCAGAATTCATGAGCGCCGCGAGCGCTCGAAACAAGGAGATTATGTTGAATCCAGTTATCAAGGAATTTCAGTTTGGCGATCAGACGGTACGGATAGAAACCGGGCG
>JAPOON010000176.1 GCA_026713405.1 Gammaproteobacteria bacterium | reverse complement strand
GCGGGCGGCGGGTGTACGAATTGCCGCCGGAAGCGCGGCTGCTGCCCGTGCGCCTGAGCGAAGGGGCAGGCGCAATCGCCGGCGCCGCCGTGCCCCGCCCGGGTTTTCGTTCGAGCCGGGCGATTGCCGGAGGGCCCATCCCCCCCTGCACAGCAACCACGATGTATCTCGGGCTGCCCGGGCGCGCCGACCGTCCGCCCCGGTCTGCGGAACAGGTTGAGGACTTTCTCACGACTTTCCGCAGACTGCGCCACCTTCGCGACCGGCACTCGGATCTGACCGACCCGAACTTCACGCGGGACTTGGTTGATGCCGAAGACAGTTTCAAACGGCTTGTCAGGGTCCATTGGGAGAAACTTTGTGAGTTCGATGAGTTACCTCGGTACGCCGGCCGCATCACTGTGGCGGAAAAGGCATACAAGAGCCTTCAGCAACAGGCTCGTCAGGCCGACAACGACGGCAATCGTGAGCGGGCAGCGGCGATTCGCAAGGTCATGGGCGATATCGACCGACATGCCGCCGCGGACCTGAAGAACCTATGCGATACATATGGCCTGGCCGCCTCTACATCCGCGCAGGAGGCACCGCGAATGCCCGCAACCGCTGCACCGAATTTCGATTGGTGCATGGTCTACCGGCAGTTGACCAGCATCAGGTATTACTTCTTCCAGGCTGGCCAGTTGGACGATGCTGAGCACTTCCGGAAAGTCATTTCACGCCTTGAATATCAAGTCAGGGACAGGTTCAGGAGATACTCCGGACATACCCGACAAACCGCAGTACTGGATACGCTTCGCCCCGGCGGCTGCTACAAACCGGAACAGAGGTACCGCTTCCTCCAGAATATGGACCGTCGAACCGAACGATCGCCTGACAGCATGGAGGCCACCTTTCTCAGTACGGCAATGGCAGACATCAACCGAAGTGCCAAAGAGGAGCTGATTTGGCTGACCAGGAAGTACGGGCCACTCGAAACCCTGGCTGCACGGGCCGGCCTGCCTCCACAGCGGGCTCTTCTCGGCGCCACGCCGATGGCCGCGGCGGCCGTCTCGTCTGGCCCGTCGCGCCCTGAAACCCTCGCCGCCGCAATTCCCACCCTCGCAGAGCTTCTCTCGCAGCCTCCAGGCCCCAGTTTCCGGGTCATGCCCACCCAGGCGCCGCCCACGCCCACCGTACCGGCCCCCGAAGTTCCGCTTGCGCGACGCGAGGCGATTGTCGAGCGCTTCAGGTCAGATGAGGCATTGCTCTATGCCGGGTCCACGCTTGGAAACTGCGGCGCCGATGCCCTCGAATGGACACCTGCGCGGACAGAGCGGGTCATCGAGGATCTCCACCGGCTCCACAGCTCCGCCAGGGAGGACCCCGCAGCCGCCGCGGCCCTGGCCGACATCGACTGGAGCTCGATCGAGGCGCTCACGAGCATGATGGATCTCCCGTTACTGTCTGCGTAACCGGGCGGCTTTCGGCTGATTACCCCGCCTGTTGCGACAAGCCGCTCATCGAACTCGCGATAAACGTTGGTGCCCGCAGCCCCGGCCGGGACGCGAGACTACAGGTAATCCAGTCCGCCAAGCTCCTCGACCAGTTGGCCCAACCGCTCCAGATCGGACGACTCCTGTTCCCGCTCGGATTCGGTCAAGGCGCCGACCGGAAGTTGAACGCTGGTCTGGACCCGATCCACCAGGTCCCAGGCCCAGGCCTCCGGTCGAGACGTCGACTCCCACAACGTCCCGGCCCCGATTGCCCGTCTGACGGCGGACATGAGGGCCCGCACCTGCCCGTCGGACAGCGGCTGGCGGCGATTCAACCGCCCGATTATCTCTTGTTGCATCGACGCCGGAGCCCGACTCTCACCGCGGGCTTGCGCTACGCCGGGCGGGTGCACGGCCGCCCGCTGTGGCAGTCCGCCGGCAATGGCTCGCACCAGGCGGCCGTGGGCATCGTGCAACTGCCGTCTCTGTTCCTCGTCGCCCGGGCTCGGCAGGCTTTCCATCAGCTCCCGTGAGACCGTCCAGGGGTCGCGCCCGCGGGGGAGTT
>JAPOON010000175.1 GCA_026713405.1 Gammaproteobacteria bacterium | reverse complement strand
GGTCGGAGTCGAAAGATCCCTGTTTTACCGCGTTGAGGAACTTCACTGCAGATTTGCCACGAAGCGTAGTTACGGGCTTGCCGTTACGCAGGATTCTTACTTGTCCTTCCTTGTCTCTGCGATAGCTGTATCCAAGATCTCCCATACAAGCGGCTAACCAACCTCCTCGATGAGTTCCTGTACCTCCAGCCACTCGGCTTCCGTTTGCGCGAGGCGCTTCCTGATCCGGCCCTGGCGGGCGAGCATCTCCGAGATCTGCTCCGTGGTGGCGTGCTCGAAGGTCGCGCTGTTGGAGAGCACCGTCGACAGTTCGTCGAGTTCCCCGGTAAACGTATCGATTGCGCGCTCGAGCCGGGCCAGTTTCTTCGTCAGCGGCCTCATTGCCGCACGTCGCTCCGCCGATTGCCGGCGCTTGCTCTTCCGGTCGTGCCGCGCGGCCCGGCCCTGGCGGCCCTGGTGAATTTCCGCGTAGGCGTCGAGACCCTCCGTAAACGGGTCGACCCGGCCGTGGGCAACGAGCCACAGCGTATCGGTGCACTGGCGCAGGAGATGCCGGTCGTGGGAGACGAGCACCAGGGCGCCGTCGTAATCCTGCAGGGCCAATGCCAGCGCCTCGCGCATCTCGATATCGAGATGGTTGGTGGGCTCGTCCAGCAGCAGCAGGGCGGGGCGGGTGCGGGCGATCAGGGCCAGGACGAGCCGCGCCTTCTCGCCACCTGAGAAAGTGGCCAGCGGCCGTTCCACCATCTCGCCGCTGAATCCCCAGCGGCCCAGGTAGTCCCGTGCCTGCTGTCCGCCCAGGGGCTCGCCCGGCGATGCGTGAATTGTTGCCAGCGCGGTGCTGTGTCCCTGCAGCGATTCCATCTGGTGCTGGGCAAAGTAGCCGACACTGCTGTGGCGGCCCCGGGACAGGGCGCCCGAAAGGGGTTCGATCTCATCCGCCAGTGCCTTCAGCAGCGTGGTCTTGCCCGCGCCGTTGACGCCGAGCACGCCGATCCGGTCGCCGGGGTAGATGCGCAGCGTAAGTTCGCGGAGCACGGCCGTGTCCAGGTATCCCAGCGCCGCCTCGTCCAGGGAGAGGGTCGGATTGGATACCTGCTGCGGATTCGGGAAGGTGAACCGGTACGGCGAGCGCGCGTGTACCGGGGCGACACGCTCCATTCGTTCCAGCGCCTTCAGGCGGCTCTGGGCCATGCGCGCCTTCTTCGCCTTCGCCCGGAACCGGTCGATGAAACTCTGCATGTGCCTGATCTCGCGCTGCTGCTTCGCATGGTGCGCCGCCTGCCGCTCCAGGGCTTCGGCGCGTTGCCGTTCGAAGGAGGAATAGCTGCCCGTATAGGTAGTGGTCTTGCCATCGGCCACATGCACGATCTCGTCGCAGACCGCATCCAGGAAGTCCCGGTCATGGGATATCACCAGCAGCGTGCCCGGGTAGCGCTTCAGCCAGGTCTCGAGCCACAGCGCTGCATCGAGGTCCAGGTGGTTGGTCGGCTCGTCGAGCAGCAGCAGCTCCGACGGCGACATCAGGGTGCGGGCCAGGTTCAGGCGGATCCGCCAGCCGCCGGAAAACTCCCGGTGCGGCTTGCCGAAGTCTTCGCCGTGGAAACCGAGACCGTGCAGGATCTCGCCGGCGCGCGCTTCGGCGTCGTATCCCCGCGCTTCCTCGAACTCGACGTGGGCAAGCGCCAGCGCCTCGTTGTCTCCCGCCCGCTCGGCCGCCTCGATGCGGGCCTCGACCGCGCGCAGCCCGCGGTCGCCGTCCAGGGTGAAATCGAGGGCCGAACGGGGGCTCGGCGCCACGGCCTGGTCGAGCCAGGCGAGGCGCCACTTGCGCGGCCGCAGCACGTCCCCCTCTTCCGGCAGCAGGCGCCCGCGAACGAGTTCGAACAGCGTCGTCTTGCCGACACCGTTGCGGCCCACAACCCCCGCGGTGTGTCCGGCGTGCACGGTCAGGCCGGCCTGGTCGAAAACCGTTTTCTCGCCCCGTTTCAGGGTGATGTCGATGAGTTGCAGCATTGCGTGACCGTTGTGCCGGCACCTCGCGTTCGACCGGACCTCGATTTGCGGACGAAGTTGTCGAACGAATCAGGTTCGCACCCGTTCACCGCTTTGTTGCCGGGCTTACGGCCCGCCCCGTCGGCGGATGGGCGCCTGTCAGGCCGGGGACCGTTGTGCCCGGGCTATTCGAATTCCAGGATCGGCTGATCCACCTCGAGACTCTCGCCCATCTTCGCCAGCACCTTCTTGACCGTCACGTCGTCGGCGGCCCGCAGGCTGTTCTCCATCTTCATGGCTTCGACGACGGCAAGTTCCTCCCCGGCCTTGGCTTCCTGGCCTTCTTGCACGGACAGGCGAACCAGCAGGCCCGGCATGGGCGAGAGCAGGAAGCGGCTGAGGTCCGGCGGCACCTTTTCCAGCATGTGCCCGGCCAGGGTTGCGCCGGCCGGGGACACCACCAGGGCATCGACCTCGGTACCGCGGTGGTACAGGCGGTATCCGGCACCCTCCCGGTCGACCTGCACGCGCACTGCTGTGCCGTTGACCTTCGCCTCGACGATGGGCTCATCGAGGCGCCAGGCGGTTTCGATTCGGTACAGGTTTCCGTTTGACCGGACGTCGAAACCGTCCAGCGTGGCCGCCACCTCGACCGGGTAGTGTTCCCCGTTGGCGATCACCACCCAGTCCCTGCCGACCCGGTATTCGAAGCGTCGGGTCTGGCCGCTGATTTCGCCGGCCCGGGCGGCGCGCCGGCAGTGCACCACGGCGGCGACGGCAACCACGGTCATGGGGTCCGTCCGGGGCAGGTCGGCGGGGCGGAAGCCGTCGGGAAACTCCTCGGCGATGAATTCGGTGGTAAGCCGGCCTGCACGGAAACGGGGATTGGCGATCACCGCGTTCAGAAAGCTGACATTGTGACTGACGCCGCGGATCAGGTAGGCATCCAGCGCGTCGTTCATGCGCTCGATGGCTTGCGGCCGGTCCGCGCCCCAGGTGCACAGCTTGGCGATCATGGGGTCGTAGTACATCGAGACTTCGCTGCCTTCGACGATGCCCGTATCCACGCGCACCGATTCGGACTCCTCCGGCGGCCGGTAGCGCACCAGCCTGCCGATGGAGCGCAGGAAGTTGCGGAACGGTGCTTCCGCATAAACCCGCGCCTCCACCGCCCAGCCGTTCAGCGTCACGTCTTCCTGGGCGAGCGGCAGTTCCTCGCCGGCGGCGACGCGGATCATCAGTTCAACCAGGTCGAGGCCCGGGACCAGTTCCGCGACCAGGCGTTCCACCCGCAACCGCGTGTTCATCTCCAGGAAATAGAAGTTCCGCTTCGCATCGACGATGAACTCCACCGTGCCGGCGGAGCTGTAATCCACCGCTTTGGCGAGTGCCACCGCCTGTTCGCCCATCGCCTGACGGGTCGCGGCGTCCAGGAACGGCGACGGCGCCTCCTCGACAACCTTCTGGTGGCGCCGCTGGATGGAGCACTCCCGCTCGCCGAGGTAGACGGCGTTGCCGTGGTTGTCCGCCATCACCTGAATCTCGATGTGGCGGGGCTGTTCGATGAATTTCTCCGCCAGCATGCGGTCGTCGCCGAAGCTCGACCTGGCCTCGCTCGACGCGCTGTCGAAGCCGTCCCGGCACTCCTGCTCGTCGCGCACCACGCGCATGCCCTTGCCGCCGCCGCCAGCACTGGCCTTGAGCATGACCGGGTAGCCGATCTCCCCTGCAATGGTCACCGCGTGGTCCGGCCCGTCGATTACCCCTTCGTAACCGGGGATGGTGCTGACGCCGGCGTCCGCGGCAATGCGCTTGGAGGTGATCTTGTCCCCCATGCTGGTGATGGCGCGCTCCCCCGGCCCGATGAAAGCGACCCCGGCGTCCGCGAGCGATTTCGAAAACTCGGCGTTCTCCGACAGGAACCCGTAGCCGGGGTGCACTGCATCGGCCCCCGTGCTCTTTATGGCGTCGAGAATCCGGTCAGCCCGCAGGTAGCTGTCCACGGAGGGGGCCTCGCCGATGCGTACGGCTTCGTCCGCCATCTGCACGTGCAATGCCCGTGCATCGGCGTCCGAGTGTACGGCCACCGTGGCAATGCCCATCCTGCGGGCAGTCTTCATTACGCGGCAGGCGATCTCGCCGCGATTGGCGATAAGTATTTTGCTGAACATGATCCTAACGAAGTGCTGTTGCGGGCGGGTCCCCGAGTGGACACCGGTTGCGGATTCGACACAGGGGGTGTTCGTTCACTGCGGACAGGCGGCTCAAAGCGGGATGTTGCCGTGCTTGCGCCAGGGGTTCTCCAGCGACTTGTCCCGCAGCATGGCGAACGACCGGCAGATGCGCATGCGCGTCTCCCGGGGCGCTATGACATCATCGATGTAACCGCGGCTCGCCGCCCCGAACGGATTGGCAAACTTGTCCCGGTGCTCGTCGGTGCGGGCCTGTATCAGGCGCTCGTCGTCCTTTTCTTTGCGGAAGATGATCTCCACCGCGCCCTTGGCCCCCATT
>JAPOON010000174.1 GCA_026713405.1 Gammaproteobacteria bacterium | reverse complement strand
GCTTTCGATGCCGACGGCGACGGAATACGCGAGGATGCCGAGGGCAGGCCGCTGACCTGTTGAACGCGGCAGCCAAGCGGTTTCAGCTCGTGCCTCGCCCATGCGAAACCACCCCGCCACTGGAACTCTGCACGGGCGTTCAAATGACGGATCGGCGCTGCAAGGAAACAAGCGGAACCTCCGCGCAGCCGGTGAAAGATCGGGGCGCTTTCGCACAAGCCCTGTCGAGGCTTCTTTCCCACACTTATACTTAGGAGGGAATCCGGCCGGGCCAGGGCTGATCGCAACGCCCGGGTCCGGCCCGGGCAGGTGTCTTGAAAACTCCGATACCGGAGGATGAGGGAAAGGTCATGATGTCTTTGAAGAGAATCGCATACGGGGTCCCCGGGCTCCTGGCAGCGGCGCTTGCAGGGATGGCCGGTTCAATCACGGCCTACGCCGGTCCGGCCGAGGCGCAGTCGGGCCAGGCAGTCCTCGAGGAAGTGCTGGTCACGGCGCGCAGACAGGAGATTGCCATCGAGGAAGCACCGGTTGCCGTATCTGCCCTGTCCGGGGCGGACTTCGACCGGTCCAACGTCGTCAGGCTCGACAATTTCAACGGTTACGTCCCGGGTCTGGTCGTCGCCAAGAACGACGGCGCCGGCCGCGTGGCAACCATTCGCGGCATCGGCTGGGAGACCGCCCAGAACCTCACCACTCAGCCCAGCGTCCTGTCGTATATCGACGGCATCTACCTGGCCAACCCCATCGCCATGGGCCTGGATCTCGGCGACATCGAACGTGTCGAGGTGTTCCGCGGCCCTCAGGGCACGGAGTTCGGCCAGGGCACCACCGGCGGCTCCATCAACGTCGTCACGAAGAAACCCCGCATCGGCGAAACCCTGGGCGAGATCGACATCGGATACGGCACCTACGGCACGTTCCGGGGACGCGGGGCGCTCAACGTGCCCCTCGGCGAAACGGCCGCTTTCCGGGCGTCGCTACAACGCTACCAGCGTGACGGGTTTTCGGAGATCGAAGGCGGCGCACTGGACGGCTACGATCTGGACGATGCCGAGTCCACCGTGGGCAAGATCGCGCTCCTGTGGGAGCCGGCCGACAACTTCTCGGTGCTCGCACAAGCCTACATGCACGATTCGGACCAGCACGCGGCAGCCCAGAAGAACGTCATGGATCCCAACTCGAACCCCCGCGAACTGTCGCAGGACTATCCCGGCATCTTCGCGCTGGAGAACTACAGCGTCTCGCTGATCATGGAGTGGGAGCTAGCTTCCGGCATCACCGTCAAGTCGCTCACCGGGTGGCAGGAACTGCGCAAGGAACAGACCGTCGACGGCGACCGGCTGACCGAGGAACTGACTTCCATCAGCCATATCGGTTACTCCTTCGCCAACTGGGACATCCTGCCCTTCTGGGACAACAACTCCGACGCCTTCAGCCAGGAAATCAGCATCAGCCAGGCCACCGACCAGTTCAGCTGGGTCATCGGCGGCTACTATCTCGATCACGAGAACTTCAACGACTTCCTGGAGGCCACCGGCGCCGCGCCGTTCTCGGAGTCGCCGGCGTCCCTCCCCCGGGAGCAGCTCACCATAGAAACCCTGCCCCCCTTCCAGTCCGACCTGAATTTCACCGAGTTTCGCACCGTCACCCGCAAGGACTACGCGGCCTACGGCCAGGGCACCTTCCAGCTTAACGAGAGGTTTGCCGTCACCGCCGGGCTCCGCTACCAGGACGAAGACCAGCTCGATGTCGGCGGCGCCTTCTTCGGCACCCGCCCGGACCGCACGACCAAGGACTCGAAGCTCACCTGGAAAGCGGGGGTCGACATCAACCTGACCGAAGACACCCTCGTCTACGGCCTGGTGTCCACCGGCTGGAAGAATGGCGGCTCCAACAGCGGCGGCATCTTCTTGCCCATGCAGTTCGAACCCGAGGAGGTGACGGCCTACG
>JAPOON010000173.1 GCA_026713405.1 Gammaproteobacteria bacterium | reverse complement strand
CTGAGGGGGGCGATGCCGGTGCGTTCGCGCTCGGAGATCTCCAGGTCGCGCAGCCATTGCGCGGCGTTCTCGGTGACGTTGCGCAGTTCGTCGAGTTGCTCGCTGTAGCCGGGTGCGATGACGCCGCCGTCGCGAATCGTGGCCGGCGGCGCCTCGACGACCGCCCGCTTGAGCAGGCCGTGCACTTTCGACAGGTCGGGCATGGCGGCGGCCAGCGCGGTGAATCGGGGGGTGTCCGCACCGCCGATTAGCGCCCGGATACCCGGCAGCGCGCCGGCGCCGGCCTGCAGGCGGACTAGATCCCGAGGTGTCGCCGACTTCAGCGCGACGCGGGAGACCGCCCGTTCCATGTCACCGCAATCGCCGACCGCATCGCGTAGCGGTTCGGTGAGCGCCCGGTCGAGCAGTGCAGCGACCGCGGCCTGGCGCTCGCGCACCCGGTCAATAACCTTGCATGGCGCGTTCAGCCAGCGGCGCAGCAGGCGCGCGCCCATGGGCGTTCGCGCGGTATTCATCAGCGCATAGAGGGTCGGCGCCTCGCTGCCGTCGGCGCGGCGGTCGATCTCCAGGTTGCGGCGGCTGTGGGCGTCCAGGCGGACGTACTCATCGACCTGCACCGCCGTGATGCGGTCGACGAATTCGAGTTTCTGGCATTGGCTGGCCTGGGCGTACTGCAGCACGGCGGCCGCGGCGCCGATGGCGGGATCTTCGGCTGCCAGGCCGAAACCGCGCAGGTCACGGGTGCCGAAGTGCTCGCACAGGAAACGGAACCCCAGGTCACCGTCGAAAGCGAGCCCGTCGCGGATGTTCTGACCGGTTCCGTCAAGTTCGCCGAGCTCGCGTGGCGTCAGCACCTCGCTGGGCTTGAGGCGCGCGATTTCTCCGGTGAGGCTGTCGGCGCCGGCCACGGTCTGCACGGTGAACTCGCCCCGGCCCAGGTTCAGGGCCGCCATGCCGTAGCGCGTCTGCCCGGCGTCGCGGCAGGGGGCGATGCCGACCAGGAGGCTGTCGCGGGTCTGTTCGAGCAGCGCTTCCTCGGTGAGGGTCCCCGGCGTGACGATACGCTGCACCCGGCGTTCCACCGGACCCTTGCTCTGGGCCGGGTCGCCGATCTGTTCGCAGATGGCCACCGAGACGCCGAGCGCCACGAGTTTCGCGAGGTAGCCATCCACGGAATGATAGGGCACGCCGGCCATGGGAATGGGTTCCCCGGCAGACTGCCCCCGGGCGGTGAGAGTGATGTCGAGCAGTTCCGCGGCGCGTTTCGCATCGTCATGGAAAAGTTCGTAGAAGTCTCCCATGCGGTAGAAAAGCAGGTGATCCTTATGTTGCGCCTTGATGCTCAGGTACTGCTGCATCATGGGCGTGTGCTGGGAACCCGTCATGCCGGGGGATTCTCCACTAATCCTGTACGCCGTTCGAGGGTTGTGCCGTGCGAATTGGCGGAATTTGCCATTTCCGGCGTTTCCGGGTGTTGATATTACTACTGAGTATATATACAGTATCGCCGTCTTATCGAAAACACCGGGTTACCTCGCCATGGCCGACCGTACTCCCTCCCTCTCCCGCGCAAACCGCAACGAATCCTCTCGCGCCTCCGCCCGCAGCACCCAGAAGAACCAGGCGCTGAGCGCGGCGCTCGCCCAGATCGAGCGCCAGTTCGGCAAGGGCTCCATGATGCGCCTGGGCGACCGCGAACAGGTCGCCATCCCGTCCGTCTCCACGGGTTCGCTGGGCCTGGATATCGCGCTGGGCATCGGCGGCCTGCCACGCGGCCGGGTGGTGGAGGTCTACGGCCCCGAATCCTCGGGAAAAACCACGCTGACACTGCAGGTTATCGCGGAAGCGCAGAAAGCCGGCGGCACCTGTGCCTTCATCGATGCAGAGCACGCGCTAGACCCGATCTATGCCGGCTCCCTCGGGGTGGATACCGACAATCTCCTGGTCTCCCAGCCGGATACCGGCGAACAGGCACTAGAGATCACCGACATGGTGGTTCGCTCCGGCGCCGTGGACGTGGTCGTCATCGACTCGGTGGCGGCGCTCACGCCCAAGGCGGAAATCGAGGGCGAAATGGGCGATTCCCACGTGGGCCTGCAGGCCCGCCTCATGAGCCAGGCCCTGCGCAAGATGACGGGTTCCATCAAGAACTCCAATACCCTGGTGGTCTTCATCAACCAGATTCGCATGAAAATCGGCGTCATGTTCGGCAGCCCGGAGACCACAACCGGCGGCAATGCCCTCAAGTTCTACTCGTCCGTGCGCCTCGACATCCGCCGTATCGGCGCGGTCAAGGAGGGCGACGAGGTCGTCGGCAACGAAACCCGGGTAAAGGTCGTCAAGAACAAGGTGGCACCACCCTTCCGGCAGACGGAATTCCAGATTCTCTACGGCAAGGGCATCCACCGCACCGGCGAGATTCTGGAACTCGGCGTCAAGCATGGCATCGTCGAAAAGTCCGGCGCCTGGTACGCCTACGGCAACGACCGGATCGGTCAGGGCCGCAAGAACGCTGCGGAATTTCTCGACAAGAACCCGGCGATGCGCGAAGAGATCGAGTCCCGCATCCGCACGCAACTGCTGCCCGAACTTTCCGGGGAGGGCGATGTCGTCATCCCGGAACCGGCGCGGGACTCGCTCGGGCCAGATCGCGGCTAACGCGATGGCACGTGGGGCGGCGTGTGCTTGGGGGCCAATGGGTCCCAAAAGAACGGTGCGCTCTCAACGAGTCCGGCGTTCCTCGTGAACGGCGCGCCGGTGAACGACCCAGATCGTACCTTCAGCGAAGCCCGGGCGCGGGCCATGGGCCTGCTCGCCCAGCGCGAACACGGGCGCGCGGAACTGCAGTCGAAACTCATCGCCAAGGGTGTCGATGCCGGGGTCGCTGCTGATGTCATTGAAAAACTGCGCTCCGACGGCCTGCAAAGCGAAGAGCGATTCGCAGCGGCCCTGGTGCGCCGGCGCATCTCGCGTGGCTATGGGCCGGTCTACATTCGCGGCGAATTGCGCAAGCGCCGGGTGGACGATGACGTGGCCGATGCCGAACTGAACCGCACGGACGAGTTCTGGCTGCAACGCGCCGTTGAGGCGCTCGCCAGGAAGTTTCCGGCGGGCAAGGGCAGGGAAGCGCCGTACAACACCCGCGCCCGTTTCCTCGCCCGGCGCGGATTCCCCGCGGATACGGTCTATCGTGCCCTACGAACCGAATCGGAATACGCCTGATCCTCCAATGCCATCGTCTGTCACCTGAGTCTTGAGGCTGAGGTTCTGCTGCCGCAGGCTTTGCGGTGGCCGTTGCCGGGAAAACGCCATCGAGCGCTTATTCCCCCCCTGCACGACCGCGGCTGTCTAAATCGTGACTTGGGTGTTCTTCCTGTATTGGCCGCTTCACGGGCGCTACCGCCACAGTTAGCGGGCCACTATACTTGGCGCCTTTTTTTGGCGGCGCAAGCAGCGCGTACCCCATGAAAGCGGCTGAAATACGCGAGCAGTACCTGTCTTTCTTCGAGGCGGCCGGCCATCGGGTGGTGCCGTCGAGTTCGCTCGTGCCGTACAACGACCCCACGCTGCTGTTTACCAACGCGGGCATGAACCAGTTCAAGGATGCGCTGCTCGGCCGGGAGGATCCCGGCTACCGGCGT
>JAPOON010000172.1 GCA_026713405.1 Gammaproteobacteria bacterium | reverse complement strand
GCCCGGTGCGCGGCAACGGCAAAATCATCCAGGAACTGGAAGGCTATTTCCGGGGGGCGGGGTGGAACGTCATCAAGGTGGTGTGGGGCCGGCTGTGGGACCCCTTGTTCGCCAAGGACGATACCGGGCTCATGCAGCAGCGCATGAACGAGACGGTGGACGGCGAGTACCAGAATTACAAGGCGAAAGGCGGCGCCTACGTGCGCGAGCACTTCTTCGGGCTGGACAAGGAACTGCTCGAGATGGTCGACAACCTCACCGACGACGACATCTACCGCCTGAACCGTGGAGGCCACGACCCGTTCAAGGTTTATGCCGCCTATCACTCGGCGGTCCATCACCGCGGGGAACCCACGGTGATCCTGGCAAAGACCATCAAGGGATACGGCATGGGCGATGCGGGTGAGTCCGAGAACGATACTCACCAGGTAAAGAAGCTCGACCTCGACGGCCTGAAACATTTCCGGGACCGGTTCGACCTTCCGCTGACCGACAAGGAACTGGAAAGCATCCCCTACTACCGGCCCCGGGAGGACGACCCGGAGCTGCTGTACATGCGCGAACGCCGCCGGCGCCTGGGTGGGTCCATTCCGAAACGCGGCGAGTCGCAGGAGTCCCTTCAGGTTCCGGGGCTCGATGCGTTCGCGACGCAGCTCAAGGGTACCGGAGACCGGGCCAACTCGACGACCATGCAGTTCGTGCGGATGCTGGCTTCCCTGGTGCGCGACAGGAACATCGGCGACCGCGTCGTGCCGATCGTGCCCGACGAAGCGCGTACCTTCGGCATGGAGGGCATGTTCCGGCAACTCGGCATCTATTCCTCGAAAGGCCAGCTCTACGAGCCGGAAGACTCCGGCGAGATTGCGGCTTACCGGGAATCCAGGGATGGCCAGGTGCTCGAGGAGGGCATAAACGAGGCGGGCGCCTTTTCCGCCTGGCTGGCGGCGGCCACGTCCTACAGCACGAACCGTTTCACCCTGATTCCGTTCTACATCTTCTATTCGATGTTCGGTTTCCAGCGCATCGGCGACCTGGCCTGGGCCGCCGGCGACATGCAGGCGCGAGGGTTCCTGCTCGGCGGCACCGCTGGCCGCACCACGCTGAACGGGGAGGGGCTGCAGCACCAGGACGGCCACAGCCACGTGCTGGCTTCCACCGTTCCGAACTGTGTCTCGTACGATCCGTGCTATGCCTACGAGCTGGCCGTGATCGTCCAGGACGGCATGCGCCGCATGTTTGCCGAGCGCGAGCGCATCTTCTACTACATCACGGTGATGAACGAGAACTACCCGCAGCCGCCCATGCCGGAAGGTGCGCAAGAGGGCATCCTCAAGGGCCTGTACCGGCTCAGGGAAGTGGGGGACGGCAAGGGCACGCGGGTGCGCCTTTTGGGCAGCGGTACCGTTCTGCGGGAAGTGGAAGCTGCGGCGGAGATGCTCGCCGAACGGGGCGTCACGGCGGAAGTCTGCAGTGTCACCAGCTACAACGAACTGGCCCGCGAACTGCGCGATACGGAGCGTTGGAACCTGCTGCATCCCGAGGCGGAGCCGCGCACCGCTCATGTCTCGACGGTGCTCGCCGGCGACGATCCCGTGGTATCGGCCAGCGACTACCAGAAGTCCCTGGCCGAACAGATACGCGGCGGCCTGACGGCGCCGCTGGCCGTGCTCGGCACCGACGGTTTCGGCCGCAGCGACACCCGCGAGCAGTTGCGCAATTTCTTCGAAGTGGACCGGCGCTTCATCGCCCTGGCGGCGCTGTCGGCTCTCGCGGGGCAGCAGCGGTTGTCTCTCGATGCGGTACGCAGCGCGCGGGACGATTTCGGCATCGATCCCGAAAAACCCAATCCGCGGCTGGCTTAGGAACCGATGGCGGAAATCAGGATCCCCGACATTGGCGACGCCGAGAACGTCGAGGTCATCGAACTGTGCGTGGCGCCGGGCGACAGCGTCGGCCCGGACGACGCCATCCTGGTCATAGAGTCCGACAAGGCATCGATGGAAGTTCCCGCGGGCATTTCGGGTACCCTCGAAGAACTGCTGGTAGGCATCGGCGACCCTGTCGAGGAGGGGCAACTCATCGCGCGCCTCAGCGATCCGGAGCAAGCAGCGGGTGGTCTTGCCGGGGCGCACCCGGATGCGGCGGCCGGCGTGGGGGAAGCGGAGCCAAGAGACGCGCCGGACGTGACTGCGGAGGAACCGGCAGGCGAGGAATCAATCCGGGAGCCGCAGGCTGTTGCCGGAAGCGAGCTGGTGGTTTCCGTTCCCGATATCGGCGATGCCCAGGATGTGCTGGTCATCGAGGTGGCCATCGGGCCGGGCGACAGCGTCGGCCCGGACGACGCCATCCTGGTCATAGAGTCCGACAAGGCATCGATGGAAGTTCCCGCGGGC
>JAPOON010000171.1 GCA_026713405.1 Gammaproteobacteria bacterium | reverse complement strand
CGAACTCGCGACCAGCCAGGCAGCGCAACAGGCGGCGCTGGGGCGCACCGACGAAGACGTGCGCAACTGGATCGCGACGCAGGGCCTGGAAGAGGCGCCAAGGGTCGGCGAGACGCTGAGTGTGGTGTCCGGCTGGGAGCGGGCCGTGGAACTGGTTCTGGGCGAGTTTCTGCAGGGGCTGCGGGTTGACGATGCCGCAAGCTACGCAGCGGCCCTGTCGGCGTTGGACGGCGGCCAGGTGGCTCTCGTCGAAGCGCGGGTCGATGCGTCGCTGCAGGGTGAACTGCCCAGCCTGAATTCCCTGATCCGCAGCTCGGACATGAAGCTTGGTTCCCTGCTCCACGGTGTATTTGCCGCCGAAACCGATCAGGTCGCCCTGGATAGCCGGTCGACGCTCAATCCCGGCGAGAGCATCGTCACCCGTTCCGGTCTCTGGGTTGGGCCGGACTGGATGCGCAAGTTCCCCGAGTCGGACGCTGACGCCGGCATCATCCAGCGCGCCCAGGAACTGGAAACCCTCGAGGTAAGGGTAGAAGAGGCCGAAGGCGCCGTTGCGGACCTGCAGGGCGGGCTGGATGGGGCGCGGGAAGTCGTCCGCGCCCTGGAAGCAGAGCGCGAGACGCTGCAGGCACAGGCGGACGAGACCAGCGAGGCCCTGGCGGAGTTGAAGGCGGATCACGGCGTTCAGCAGGTCAGGCTGGAATCGGCCGATGCCCAGCGGGACCGCCTGCAGCGCGACCGGGCGGATTTCGAGAGGCAGCTCGAGCTCGAATGCGAGAGCCTCGCGGGTGCCCGTCAGGAACTCTCCGCTGCCGAAAAGGCGGCAGAGAAAATCGCTCCGCTGGGTGAGACCCTGGCGCAGTCCAGGACCCGGCTGCTTGAAGAACTCGATGGGGCGCGGCAGGCAGCCCGTTCCCGACACGATGACTTTCATGCCCTCAACGGAGAAAGGCAGAGCCACGCCTCGCGCCTGGAGGCGATCCGCACGGCGCGCGAACGGCTGGTCGAACAGGCGGACGAGCTGGAACGCCGCCGGCTGACGCTGGAACGCAATATCGAGCAGACCGCCTCGCCATTGCCGGGCCTGCAGTCCGAGCTGGACATGAAACTCGCAGAGCAGCACGAAGCCGAGAATCGTCAACGGGAAGTACGAACCCGGCTCGGCGAGCTTGCAGACCACATCCGCGAGCTGGAGACGGCGCGCGACGAGGCAGCCGGCGCTGTCGATGCCGCCCGGCGCGAGCGGGAGGCCGCCCGCATCGAGCGCCAGGGCCTGAGCGTGGAACAGAACAACGACCGGGAGCGGGCGGAGGCCACCGGCCACGACCTGGCTACAGTGCTGGATGGCGTTCCAGACGATGCGGCCGCCGCAGACTGGGAGCAGAAACTGGAGAGTCTCGACAGGCGCATTCGCAGGCTGGAGCCGGTCAACCTCGCGGCCATCGAGGAATACGGCGTGGAATCGGAGCGGAAGGCCTGGCTCGATGCGCAGCACGATGACCTGGAACGGGCCCTGGACACCCTGCAGAGCGCCATCCGCAAGATCGATACGGAGACGCGCGCCCGGTTCAAGGACACCTTCGATGTCATCAATGCCAACCTGGCGAAGGTGTTTCCCAAGCTGTTCGGGGGCGGGCACGCCCAGTTGACGCTGACGGGGCAGGACTTGCTGGATACCGGCGTTTCGGTCATGGCGAGGCCGCCGGGCAAGCGCAACGCCAACGTTCATCAGTTGTCGGGTGGCGAGAAGGCGCTGACTGCGGTTTCGTTGATATTCGCCATCTTTCAGCTCAATCCGAGTCCGGTGTGTATCCTGGACGAGATCGATGCGCCCCTCGACGACAACAACGTGGCGCGCGTTGCCGACCTGATCCGGGAGATGTCGCGAGGCGTGCAGTTCCTCGTCATCACCCATAACAAGCTCACCATGGAAATGGCGGATCACCTGATCGGTGTCACCATGAGCGAACCGGGCGTCTCCCGCCTGGTTTCCGTGGATATCGAAGAAGCTGCGGCGATGGCGGCTTCGTGAAGTGGTTGTGAACCGGTAGTGGCCTGGCCGCGACGAGGCAAACCACGGAGGAACGTGGAAACATGAATATCGAAAACATCGACATCAAGGACCTGGTACTGATCGGTGGCGGGCTGTTCACGCTGGCCATCATCGTCCACGGGATCTGGCTGGCCTGGCGCTCCCGCCAGGAGCCCTTGCGCCTGGAGATTTCGCCGGATCTGATCCCGGAGGACGATGACGACCTGTCCCGGCTCCGGGGCGAGTTGCCCAATGGCGGCGGGCGTTTCGTCAGGCCTCTGCAGAAGGATCTCGATTTCGACGAGGCGGTACCCGTGCTGCTTGACCCGGTAATAGCGCCTTTGCCGGAAGCCGCGGAGCCCGTGGCGGATGCCTCGCAATGGCCGGAAACGGAACCCGCGGATGCATCGGAACACGGTTTCGTGGAAGAGGAACCGTCGCCGATTCGCGCCGGAGGTGCAGAGCCTGACCTGCCGGATACCGGGCCGATTATCGCGCAGGACCCGAATCGTTCGCGGTTCGGCGAGCGCAAAGAGCCGGAACAGCCAGGGGAAACGCGCCAGGCGCCGCCCGACACCGGGGGCCAGGAACTACTGGTCATCAACCTGTTCGCCCGGGAGGGAGAGCAATTCACCGGGGAGGCAATGCTGGCGTCCATGCGTGCTCGGGGGCTCAAGTTCGGGGAGATGAACATCTTTCACCGCCTCGATCCCGTGACCCGGGAGGTTCGGTTCAGCGTGGCCAACGTGGTGGAGCCCGGCTACTTCGACCTGGCGGAGATTGCGGACTTCGTCTCTCCCGGGCTGGTATTCTTCCTGCAGTTGCCCGGACCCGAACATCCGGGTGAAACGGTGGAAGACATGATTCGCATTGCCCGCAACATAGCCGATGACCTCGGAGCCGTATTGAAAGACGAGAACATGAACGACCTCACCCCGCAGACCGCCGAGCATTACCGGGAGCGAGTCGCCGACTTTTCGCGGCGCCGGCTCTCCAGGCGCGTCGGGGCGGCATGATGTCTTGCAGGAGCTTTCCTCGCCCGCGATGGACAGGCTTGAAGAACTTCGTGGGCTGATCCACTACCACAATCATCGCTATCACGTTCTGGATGACCCGGAGATTGCCGATGCGGAGTACGATGCCCTGTTCGATGAACTGGTGGCACTGGAAACGCAGTATCCCGAACTTGTAACCAGCGATTCGCCGACCCAGCGGGTCGGGTCCGAGCCCCTCGGCGAATTTGCCTCCGTCACCCACCCCGTCGCCATGCTTTCCCTCGACAAGGTGAGCGCGGCGGATGAATTGTCCGAGTGGGTCGACCGCTGCAGTGCCCGGCTCGACGGAGAGCCCATGGCGTTCACCTGCGAGCCGAAGATCGATGGCGTAGCCGTTGCGCTCACTTTCGAGGACGGTCGCCTGGCGCTGGCGGCGACCCGCGGCGACGGCCGGACCGGCGAGGACATCACGGCGAATGTGCGCACCATTGCCGCCGTTCCGTTGCGCCTGACCGGCCGCGGATTTCCGCCGCGCTTCGAAGTGCGCGGCGAAGTCTACATGACCCGGGCCGACATGGAGGCGTTCAACGAGCGCGCCCGCGCCGCCGATGAAAAACCCCTGGTCAATCCCCGCAATGGCGCCGCCGGCAGTCTTCGGCAGCTCGACCCGCGTGTCACCGCCGGCCGGCCGCTGAACATGTATTGCTACAGCCTGGGTTGGATCGACGGCGAGCAGCGGCCGGACACCCACATGGAAGCGCTCGAGCGGCTCGCTGCCTGGGGCCTGAGAACCAATCCGGCGGTCGAGCTGGCCGACGGCGTGGATGCGTGCCGGCGATACATCGACGATCTCGCGCAACGGCGCCAGGACCTCACCTACGAGATCGACGGCGCCGTCATCAAGGTCGATTCGCTGGACCAGCAACGGCGGCTCGGCGCCGTCACGCGCAAGCCGCGCTGGGCTGTCGCCTACAAGTATCCTGCCGAGGAAGCCACCACCAGGGTGCTCGCCGTCGAGTTCCAGGTCGGCCGTACGGGCGCCATTACGCCGGTCGCCAAGCTCGAACCGGTTTTCGTCGGCGGTGTGACCGTGAGCAATGCCACCCTGCACAACATGGGCGAGATCGCCCGCCTGGACCCGCGGATCGGCGATGCGGTTATGGTGCGGCGCGCGGGCGATGTCATCCCCCAGGTCGCTTCGGTCATTGCCGGCCGGCGCCCGGAAAAGGCGCCCGGCGTGGAATTGCCCGAAGCCTGTCCCGCATGCGGCAGTGCCATCGTGCGTCCCGAGGACGAGGCGGTGGCGCGTTGCAGTGCCGGGCCGGCGGTCTGTCCTGCCCAGCGCAAGGAAGGCCTGACGCACTATGCATCGCGCCTGGCCATGGACATCGAAGGGCTCGGCGTGAAGCTGATTGACCAACTCGTCGACAAGGAAATGGTGGCAAAACCTGCGGACCTTTACGCTCTCACCGCGGAAAAACTCGCCAAGCTCGAGCGCATGGCCGAGAAATCCGCTGAAAAGCTGCGCGATGCCATTGCAGACAGCAAACGGACCACACTGGCGCGCTTCATCTACGCCCTTGGTATCCGGGAAGTGGGAGAAGCCACAGCCCGGAACCTGGCCGAGCATTTCGGCAACCTCGATGCGCTGCGTGCCGCGGATGCGGAAACCCTGGAAACCGTGCCGGATGTCGGCCCGGTGGTGGCTGCCAACAGTGCCCGCTATTTCGACGACGGTGCCAATTCGCAAGCGGTGGATGCGTTGATCGAGGCCGGCGTCAACTGGCCGGATGTCGAAGTCGACATGGAAGCCATGCCCCTCAAGGGACAGACGTGGGTGCTGACCGGTACCCTCGAAGGCATCAAGCGCAACGAGGCAAAGGCACGCCTCACCGCACTGGGCGCGCGCGTGGCGGGCTCGGTGTCGGCGAAGACATCGCAGGTGGTGGCAGGTGAAAAGGCCGGGAGCAAGCTCGCCAGGGCCAGAAGCCTGGAAGTGCCGGTGATGGACGCAGCGGAGTTTGCCGCGT
>JAPOON010000170.1 GCA_026713405.1 Gammaproteobacteria bacterium | reverse complement strand
CGGACGCAGCGCACCGCTCTTCTCGTGTTCGCGCACCATCCACAGTGCCGCCCGGTCCTTGACGGACCCCCCAGGATTCAGGAACTCGGCCTTGCCGAGAATCTCGCAGCCGGTCGCCTCGCTCAGGCTCCTGATACGGATGAGCGGCGTATTGCCGACGCTGCCGGTGAACCCGTCGCGCGTATCCATGCAGTGCGGTCCCGCAAAAGCGGTGCATTCTAACGGGAACGGGGAGGGTTTGAGGAACCCTGGGAACCTGCGCCATAGGAATTCACGGCTGTAAATTCGCTTTCGCGACTTCCTGCGGGGCAGGCTCCCGGCCGCGGGCAACCCGGGCGGTGCGAAAAAATTCCGCATCGAGCCTGTACGCTGATCGGTGATTTTTGGCAAACTGCGCGTGCCCGGCGGCCCTCTGCGGACCCGGGAGAATATCCGGAACTCCAGAAACCGAAACCGCACGGGGGTGGGACAACACCATGGATCTTACTGCGCATTGGGTCGGCATCACTTGCATCGTGGTGTTCGTTCTGTCCTACTCACTGGTAATCGCCGAAGAATTCACGCACCTGCGCAAGTCGGTGCCCGTGATGCTGGGCGCCGGTATCATCTGGGCGTTCATCGCCGCCGAATACGCGGGCGGGAGTCTGACCCACGCTGCTGAGGAAGCCGTGCGCCACTTCCTCATCGAGTTCGGCGAACTGTTCCTCTTCCTGCTCTGCGCCATGACCTATGTCAACTCGATGAGCGAGCGGCGCATATTCGATGCCTTGCGCTCCTGGCTCGTCCGGCGCGGCTTCAGTTACCGGCAGCTCTTCTGGATTACCGGCGTCATCAGCTTCTTCCTCTCGCCCATCATCGACAACCTCACCACGGCGCTGGTGATGTGCGCGGTGATACTGGCCGTTGGCCACGGAAACAAGCGGTTCATCGGCATCGGTTGCGTGAACATCGTGGTCGCGGCCAACGCGGGCGGCGCGTTCAGTCCCTTCGGCGACATCACCACGCTGATGGTGTGGCAGCGGGGCATCGTCGACTTTTTCACGTTCTTCGCGCTGTTTATTCCGTCGGTGGTCAACTACATCATTCCGGCGGTGATCATGTCGTTTTTCGTCGAGAACGCCCAACCCGATGCGGACAGCGAGCGGGTTGAGATGCGCCGCGGGGCAAAGCGCATCATGTTCCTGTTCCTATGCACGATCGCCACCGCCGTCTCGTTCCACAACTTCCTGCACCTGCCCCCCTTCCTGGGCATGATGACGGGCCTCGCCTACCTGAAGATCTTCGGTCACTACCTCGCCAAGACCAGCGTGCCGCCGGTCACCGGCGGGCCCGAAGGCCAGGAGGCCGGCGACATCATCCAGCCCTACGACAGCTTCCGCGAGGTGGCCCGCGCCGAGTGGGACACGCTGCTCTTCTTCTTCGGCGTGATCATGTGCGTCGGCGGCCTCGGCTTCGTCGGCTATCTCGAACTGGTCTCCCAGTACATGTACGTCGAACTCGGCCCCACCTTCGCCAACACCATGGTCGGCATTCTCTCGGCCATCGTCGACAACATCCCGGTCATGGTGGCGGTGCTGCAGATGCACCCGGTCATGGACCTCTCCCAGTGGCTGCTGGTAACGCTGACGGCGGGCGTCGGTGGCAGCATGCTGTCCATCGGTTCGGCAGCGGGCGTGGCGCTCATGGGCCAGGCGCGCGGCTACTACACCTTCTTCGGGCACCTGAAGTGGACGTTTCCCATCGCGCTGGGTTATTTCGCCAGCATCTGGGTACACCTCATGTGGAATACCCACTACGAAGGCATCATGCCCTGATCGGCTCGCTGCCGGCGGTCAGCCCCGGCTCGGACTACTTCGATACGCTACGCGTCTGCGACTGCGTTCAGCGCGGTGAGTGGAAGACCGGTCCTTCAGCGCGATCTACCGCGCAATGACATGGTCAGGCGGCCGACCGCCGGGAACGTGGCTAACGGGGCGATGCCCCAACCCGACGAGACAACAGCGACCGGGTGGGAATTTGACTCATCTCAAGACCTTTGTCGCGAATGAGAGGTCTATGACCGGCCTAACTGCAGGCCCTCGAAGCTGCCCGCTTCGCGCCAGTCTTCCAGTAGCTTGAAGAAACCGATCGAGCCGCCGCCCCAGGGCGCCGACTGGGCGGCATGGGGATGCTCCTGGCCTTCGTTGTTGTAGTACCCCGGCGTGCAATCGGG
>JAPOON010000169.1 GCA_026713405.1 Gammaproteobacteria bacterium | reverse complement strand
TGATCTTCACCTCGACTCGCTGACCTTCGGACAACTCCTTGCGCGCGTCTTCCACCCGGTCGAAGGCGATCTCCGATGCCTTTAGAATACCCATGACATCGTCGGCGAGTTCCAACTCCGCTTCCTTGGGTTCGACCGCCACCACCACGCCCTTGACGATGGAGCCCCGCTCGTTGGCGGCCACGTAGTCGGTGAACGCATCCTGGTCGAGCTGCTTGATGCCGAGCGAAATGCGCTCGCGATCCGGGTCGATGGACAGGATGACGGTCTCGATTTCCTCGCCCTTGCTGTAGCGCCGCACCGCCGTCTCCCCGGACTCCTTCCAGGATACGTCGGAGAGGTGCACCAGCCCGTCGATCTCGCCCGCAAGCCCGATGAAGATGCCGAAGTCGGTGATGGACTTGATCTTGCCGGTGACGCGCTCGCCCTTCTTCTGATTGATCGCGAATTCTTCCCAGGGATTGGGCCGGCACTGCTTGATGCCGAGCGAAATCCGACGGCGCTCCTCATCGATGTCGAGCACCATGACTTCCACCTGGTCGCCCGCGGTGACCACCTTGGAGGGGTGGATGTTCTTGTTGGTCCAGTCCATCTCGGAAACGTGGACGAGGCCTTCAACGCCCTCTTCGATTTCCGCGAAGCAGCCGTAGTCGGTGAGGTTGGTCACGGTGGACATCACCCGGGAGCCTTCCGGGTAGCGCCGCGTCAGTTCCACCCAGGGGTCGTCGCCGAGCTGTTTCATGCCCAGGCTCACCCGGTTCTTCTCCCGGTCGAACTTGAGAATGCGCACTTCCACCTCATCGCCGACGTTGACCATCTCGCTGGGGTGGCGGATGCGCCGCCAGGCCATGTCGGTGATGTGCAACAGCCCGTCGACGCCGCCGAGGTCGACGAAGGCGCCGTAGTCGGTGAGGTTCTTGACGATGCCCTTCAGCGTCTGACCTTCTTCGAGGGAGGCCAGCAGCGCCTCGCGCTCTTCGCTGTTTTCCTGCTCGAGCACGGCGCGCCGGGAAACCACGACGTTGTTGCGTTTCTGGTCGAGCTTGATGACCTTGAATTCGAGGGGCTTGCCTTCGAGGTGCGCGGTTTCCCGCAACGGCCGGATATCCACCAGGGACCCGGGCAGGAAGGTGCGGATGTCGCTGATGTCGACGGTGAACCCGCCCTTTACCTTGCCGTTGATGACACCCTTGACCACTTCGTCGCTCGTGAAGGCCGCCTCGAGCATCTGCCAGGATTCCGCACGGCGGGCCTTTTCCCGCGACATGCGTGTCTCGCCGCTGCCGTCGTCGACGATTTCCATGACGACCTTGACCTGGTCGCCGATGACCAGGCTGAAATCTCCGGTTTCGTTCAGAAACTGGCTCTTGGGGATGTTGCCTTCGGATTTGAGGCCGGCGTGAACGACAACCCGTTCGTTGTCGATGTCGACCACCGTTCCGGTGACGATGGCACCGGGTTCCATCTCGATGGTTTCAAGGCTCTCTTCAAACAGTTCCGCAAAACTTTCGCTCATGTATCGGTAAATTTCTTGTCGCTTTGTGGTCTTTGCGCCGGGCGGGCCGGCCCCGTAGCGACAACTCCTTGTTGCAGGGGCCAGAAGGCCCGTTGGTTCATGTCATGCGCGGTGCCGCTCAGGGGCTGAGACCCCGTTCTCGTGCAAACGCCAACGCTTGCTCGAGCACCTCTTCCAGGCTCATGGCCGTGCTGTCGATGACGATGGCATCCGCGGCCGGTCTCAACGGTGCAGCAGCGCGCTCCCTATCTCGCGCATCGCGTTCGCGAATGCCGACGAGAAGGGCGCGAAAACTAACATTCAAGCCTTTGTTTCTCAACTGTTTATTGCGGCGATCCGCGCGAATCTCCGGGCTTGCGTCCAGATAAATTTTCAATTGCGCGTCCGGAAACACGACCGTTCCCATGTCGCGGCCGTCCGCAACCAGGCCCGGCGGGCGCCGCGCCGCGCGCTGCCGGGCCAGGATGGCGTCGCGCAATTCGGGGTAGACGGCTATGGTGGATGCGGCAGCGCTCACCGGCTCCGAGCGTATGTCCAATCCCGGCGACTCACCGGCAATGCGGGGCTGGGCGCCCTCGAACCGGATGTCCAGGCCCGTCGCGAACTGCGCAAGCGCTTCGGTGTCTTCAAGGCTCATGTCCCGTTCGAGGGCCGCGGCGGCGACGAGCCGATAGAGCGCGCCGCTATCGAGTTGGTGCCACCGGAGCGATTCGGCAAGAAGGGCGGCCAGGGTGCTCTTGCCCGCCCCGCCCGGACCGTCGACGCAGATGCCCGGCGCGGCCGGTCCGCCGCCGTCAGACGCCATCGAATTCGCGGCGACGGGTGGCCGCCGATTCGAGCAAGGCGAGGGCCGCCTCGGTATCTTCGCGGCGAATGGCGGTCTCGAGTTCCCTGACCTCACCGCGGAACGCCTTGAGTGCCGCCATCAGCGGCGCCTTGTTGAGCCTGAATATCTGCTCCCACAGCGCCGCGTCCGATGCCGCAATGCGGGTGAAATCCCGGAAGCCGCCCCCGGCCAGGGACAGCATGGCCGGTTCCACCCCGTTCATGAAGGCAAACGAGAGCAGGTGCGGGAGATGGCTGGTTACCGCGAGAATGCGGTCGTGCTCATCGACGGTCATGGTTCGAACCCGGGCTCCCACGGCCCGCCACATGACCTGCACCACGCCGGTGGCTGATGCGTCCGTTTCCGGCTCGGGCGTCAACACCACGGTCTGGTCGTGAAACAGGTCGATCTCGGCCTCTTCGGGGCCGCTGCGCTCCGAACCGCACACCGGGTGCGATGGAACATAGCGCGGCGGCAGGCTTTGCAAGCGGCTGCGCACGGCCTTGACGATGGGTTGCTTGACGCTGCCCACGTCGAATACCACGCCGGGATGATCGGCCAGGTCGCAAACCCAGGAAGCCACCGCCTCGCTCGGCGGCGCCAGCAGTACGGCCGCCGCATCGCCCGGGACCCGGTCCACAACAGCGTCTATCAGCCCCAGGGCCAACGCCTTCTGCGCCCGCGCCCGGTTGACATCCAGACCCACCACTTCCGTGAACAGGCCGTGGTCGGCAGCCGTCCTTGCAAAGGAGCACCCGATGAACCCGGTACCGACAACCGCCAGCTTCACGAAACCGCCACGGAATCAGAGAACCGAGCGTGGATAGGAGCCCAGCCGGCGTACCTCCAGGGCGACTTCGCCCACCTCGGCCAGGGTGCGCTGCACGGTGTCGTCGTCCTGATGGCCGTCGAAATCGATGAAAAAAACATACGACCAGTCCCCGGACCGCGCCGGCCGGGTTTCGATTCTGCTCAGGGAGATTCCGTGGCGGTGAAAGGGCTCGAGTACCCGGTACAGCGCGCCGGGCATGTTCCGCGTGGATACCAGTATGGACGTCTTGTCCCGGCCGCTCGCGCCGACGTGCTGGCGGCCGATGATCAGAAAACGGGTCTTGTTGTCCGTGCGGTCCTCGATGCGGTCCGCGGCTACCTTCAAACCATAGCGCCTGGCCGCAATCTCACCCGCAACGGCCGCTAGCCCGCTATTCCCGGAGACCTGGCGGGCGGCCTCCGCGTTGCTGGCGACCGCCACCCGTTCGACGCCGGGGTAGTTGGTGTCGAGCCAGCCCCGGCACTGCGCCAGGGACTGGGCGTGCGAAACAATCCGCTCCAGTTTGCCGTCGTTCTCGGGGTGAACCAGAAACGCCTGGTGTATGGGCAACTCCACTTCTGCACAGACCTTTACCTCCGGCGGCGCCTCCATGAAGCAGTCCAGGGTGTGGTTGACCATGCCCTCGGTGGAATTCTCCACGGGCACCACGCCGTAGTGGGTCTGTTCCGTCTCCACCTCCCGGAACACCTCGTCGATGCTGGCCATCGGTTCGGTCTGCGCAAACTGGCCGAACTGGGCGAGCGCCGCCATTTCGGTGTAGGTTCCCGGTGGCCCGAGGTATGCAACCGACAGCGGGTGCTCGAGGGACAGGCAACAGGAGATGATCTCGCGGAACAGGCGCGCCACATCCCGGTCGGACAACGGGCCCCGGTTGCGCTCCTTCAGGCGGGTGAGAATCTGCGCTTCGCGCTCCGGCCGGAAGTAAACGGGCGCTTCGCCGTCCTGGTGGGCCTGCTTGACCTTGCCGACCTCGAGGGCCAGGCCGGCGCGCTCGCTCAGCAGTTTCAGCAGTTCCCGGTCGACCTCGTCGATACGATCCCGGATGCGCGCCAGCGCTGCATCATCCGTACTCATTCTGGAACTCTGTCATGAATTCGACCAGTGCATCGACCGCCGCCTCGGGCACCGCATTGTAAAGGCTCGCGCGCATGCCGCCGACACTGCGGTGGCCCTTGAGATTGAGCAGGCCCCGCTCGCCGGCCAGGCGCAGGAACTCTCCGTCCAGCGACGGGTCGCACAGCGTGAACGGCACGTTCATGATCGACCGGTTCTCCGGCGGAACGGGCGAGCGGTAAAAGTTGCTGCCGTCGATGCAGGCATAGAGCCTGGCCGCCTTGCCGGCGTTGCGCTCGGCCATGGCCGCGATGCCGCCCTGCGCCTTCACCCAGCGGAACACCAGGCCCGCGATGTACCAGGCATACGTCGGTGGCGTGTTGTACATGCAGTCGAAGCGGGCATTGACCGCGTAATCCAGGAGGCTCGGGGTTTCCTGCCGCGCCCGGCCGATCAGGTCGTCGCGCACGATGACCAGGGCGAGCCCGGCCGGCCCCAGGTTTTTCTGCGCGCCGGCATAGATCAGGCCGAAGCGGGCAACGTCGATGGGCCGCGAGAGCAGTTCCGATGACATGTCCGCGACCAGCGGAACCTCCACCTCCGGAAAGTCATGAAACTGCACGCCGCCAATGGTTTCGTTTGAACAGACATGCAGGTACGCCGCCGAACTGTCGAGTTTCCAGTCGGCCAGGGGCGGGACCCGGTTGAAATTCGAATCGGCGGAACTTGCCGCCACGTTGACCGAGCCGTACTTGCGCGCCTCGCCGATGGCCTTGGTCGACCAGGCGCCGGTCTCGACGTAATCGGCCGAGGCCTTGTCCCCCAGCAGGTTCAGCGGCACCGCGGAGAACTGCATGGTGGCGCCGCCGTGCATGAAGAAGACCCGGTAATTCTCCGGAACCTGCAGCAACTCGCGCAAATCGCTCTCGGCCTGTTCGGCGAGTTCCGTAAAGGCAGGGCCCCGATGGCTCATCTCCATGACGGACGTGCCGCTGCCGCGGTAGTCGAGCATCTCGGCCCGAGCCTCTTCCAGCACCGCCTGGGGCAATGCGGCGGGACCGGGGGAGAAGTTGAATGGCCTGGCGCGGTGTTCCTGCCAACTCACGGCCGCCGCCGGCGATGCGCTAGCCATCTTCCTGGTCTCCTTCTCCGGTTGTTCCGGCTGTTCCGGCTGTTCCGGCTGCTCCGGCTTCGCCGTCTTCTTCGTCTGCCCGGTCTTCCACGTCGTCGCCGTTGCGACCGCCGCCGTTCGACTCGACGATGCGCGCGACACTGTTCAGTTGTTCCTCGCCCCGCAGCTTGATGAGACGCACGCCCTGGGTATTGCGGCTCAGCACGGAGACCTCGTCGGCACTGGTGCGGACCAGGGTGCCCATGTCACTGATCAGCATCAGTTCATCCCCCTCGAATACCTGCACGGCTCCCACCACCTCGCCGTTGCGTTCGTTGGAGCGCATGGCAAGCACGCCCTGGGCGCCGCGGCCCTTGACCGGAAATTCATCGACGCGCGTACGCTTGCCGTAGCCGTTGGCGCTGGCGGTGAGAACCAGGCCGTCGTCGCTCGGAATGATGAGCGAGATCACCTGGTGGCCACCCCGCAGGCGAATGCCGCGCACACCGCGGGCCGCGCGGCCCATGGCCCTTACATCGGACTCCTTGAAGCGCGCTGCCTTGCCCGAACTGGAGGTCAGCAGCACGTCGCAATGCCCGTCGGTGATGGCAGCGCCCACCAGCGTATTGCCCTCTTCCAGAACCAGGGCGATCAGCCCGCTCGGGCGCGGGCGGGAGAACTGCGACAGCTCGGTCTTCTTGACAGTTCCGTTGGCCGTCGCCATGAACACGAAATGGCTGTCGTCGTATTCGCGCACCGGGAGCAGCGAAGTCACCCGCTCTTCGGGCCCGAGGGGCAACAGGTTCACCAGCGGGCGGCCCTTGGCGTTGCGATTGCCGCGGGGAATCATGAAGACGCGCAGCCAGTAGACCTTGCCCACGTTGGAGAAGCACAGCAGGGTGTCGTGGCTGTTCGCGACCAGCAGGTTCTCGACGAAGTCCTCGTCACGCACCGTGGCGGCCACCTTGCCGCGCCCGCCCCGCCGCTGGGCCTGGTACACATCGAGCGCCTGGGTCTTGGCGTAGCCCTTGTGGGAAATCGTCACCACCAGGTCTTCCTCGGGGATCAGGTCTTCCGTGGCGAGATCCTGTTGCGAGGTAAGTATCTCGGTGCGGCGCGGGTCGCCGTAGGTTTCGGCCAGTTCTTCGAGTTCCTCGCGAATGACCGATTGCAGGCGTTCCGCGGAACCCAGGATGTCCTGGAGATCCGCGATTTCGTCGAGCACCGCCTGGTAGTCCCCCACCAGCTTGTCCTGCTCCAGGGC
>JAPOON010000168.1 GCA_026713405.1 Gammaproteobacteria bacterium | reverse complement strand
GGGCTTGTAGACGCCGACCTGCCCCGCGGTTATGACATGCTGGAAGGGCACCACCAGGTTTTCCGCCGACATTGCGAAGAGATCGTCGTCGATATTGGAAACCACGGCGAGTTCGAAGTGCTCCGCCAGTGTCTTCAGGGATTCCACGGTGTCCGGGAAAGCCGGCCACTGCCCGATGCTGGCGGAGAAACCTTCCAGTTCCCCTTCCTTGGGGGTGAACGCCAGGCGCTCCCCGAAGCGCTGCAGCACCCTGGCGAGCACCTTCCGGTAGGAACCGCCCTCGTCCTGGGCTTCCGGCTCGTAGCGGCTGTAGCACTCCAGCACGAATTCGTCGATCACGTGCACGTCGTAGCTTTCGAACAGGGGTGTGAGGTAGGCGAGGATGCCGGTTTCCCAGTCGATCAGGGTGCCGTAGCAATCGAATGTCAGCGTCCGGTAGTTCGCCGGGTCGATGCCGTTGCCTTCGGTGTCACTCATGCTGAATCCGGTCGAGTATCAGTCCGTAGAAGAAATCGGTTTCCGAGCCCGGCGTTACCCGGTCGAAATACCATCCAAGGTGCCGCTGGCATTCGCTGCAGGCAGCGATGCGCCACTGAAAGCCCATGAACCAGCTGTCGGCCGCCTCGGGCGTACCGGCGATGCTGCAGCCGAGCGCCTCGCTGAAACAGCCGATGTGGAACAGGTAGCCGTACGGATTGGTGAAGTGGTGGTCGTGACTGCCGTGTACCTCGGTGCGGTCGCTGTACTTGCCGATGACCGTGGAGCAGGTGCCGCAGTAGATGAAATCCCTGGCCTCTTCCTCCTCGCGTTCGAGCAGGTCCTTGAGTTCGGGGTCGAGCGCTTGACGCTCCTTGTCGACAACATCGATCATGCCGGCCTTTGTTGAAGGCTCCGGACGTGGACAGTTTCGATAGCATCTTTCAGCGCGCGGCCGAGCGCAAGGGGGGCGAAGCCGCCCTGGAGGAACTGCTGCCTGCGGCGGAATCGGAGGCAAGCCTGCGCGGCCTGCCGGACGACCGGGCGCTTTCCGAAATGACCAAGTGCATCTTCCGGTCGGGTTTCGTCTGGAAGATCGTCGAGAACAAGTGGCCGCATTTCGAGGCTGCCTTTCACGGCTTCGACGTAACCCGTTGCGCCATGCTGTCGGATGAGGAACTCGAGGCGCTGGCGGTGGACGAGCGCATCATCCGCAACGCGAAGAAGATCCAGTCCGTGCGCCGGAACGCCGCCTTCGTGCTGGACGTGCGCGCTGAACACGGCAGCTTCGGCAGCTATCTCGCCGACTGGCCGGTCACGGACGTCTTCGGGTTGTGGGCCGACATCAAGCGGCGGGGCGACCGGCTCGGCGGCCACACCGGCGGCTATTTCCTGCGCTTCATCGGCAAGGACACGCCCATGTTTTCCAGGGACGTGGTCAAGGCGCTGATCGAGCAGGAGATTGTCGACAAGGAACCGACCAGCAAGCGGGACCTCGCCGCGGCCCAGACGGCGTTCAACCGGTGGCGCGAGGAAAGCGGCCGCGATCTCTGCCAGATTTCCCGCGTGCTGGCCTGTTCGGTGCCTTGATCGGGCAAGGCTTTCCGACGCCGAGAGCGGGCATGCGCAAAGCGGAGATACGGCACGCCAGCTGAGAATTCTCCGTTCGACAGCAGGGGTTGTTCGACACCCCGACCCTGCAACCCGTAGCGAAGTGCCGCCACCTGCCGAACCGGTGAATCAGAGCAGGGATTTCAGGTCCGTGTCCGGGTCTGCCAGAGCCTGCGGGTCCAGTTCCCTGCCGATCAATCGCCGGCAGATCATGAACTCCTTGGGGCTGTTCACCGCGTCTACCGCGGCGAGTGCCCCGTCTTTCAGGTGGAAGACGGCGAAGCTGTTCGCGGACTTGTCTCCCCTGAGCACCTCGGTGTCGCCGTCGGCGGCGAACCCGACCATCTGCAGCTTGAGATCGTACTGATCGGACCAGAACCAGGGCACCGAAGCGTAG
>JAPOON010000167.1 GCA_026713405.1 Gammaproteobacteria bacterium | reverse complement strand
GCATGCAGAACCTGAATCTTAAGCAGCTTTTCCTGGCATTGGTTTTGTTGCACTGCACGGGCTTGACCGCCAATGCGGCCGAACGTGCGGACAACACGGTGCTGCTCGGCCTGACGGGAGACCTGCTGATCAACCGGGACGACCCCGAAGGGGTATTCAAGGAAATTCAGCCGGCCCTGGACGAACCCGACATTCTTTTCGGAAACGTGGAAACCGGATATTCGGACAATCCGCGGATTTCCCTGACAGCCGCCATTCCATCCTACGCACCCCTGTCCAACCTGGCAGCCTTTCAGGCCGCGGGTTTCGAAGTCGTTTCGATGGCCAACAACCACATAATGGACTCCGGGCCCGAGTCCATGCTGCAAGTGGTTCAGCGCCTCTCCGAAATGGGTGTGCGCACCGTGGGGGCCGGCATCAATCTTGCCGCCGCACGTGAGCCCGCCATCATCGAGAGAAACGGGCTGAAGATCGCCTACCTGGCCTACGCTTCGATGTTCCCCTACGGCTACGAGGCGCGGGCGAGCTTTCCGGGCCTGGTGCCCATGCGCTCCCACAACCTCTACATCGAACCGATCGAGAACAACTACACGCCGGGCGTCCCCCCGAGGATACGGGCCGTACCCCACGCCACCGACCTGAAGAACATGAAGGAAGACATCAGGAAGGCGCGGGAACGGGCGGACATCGTGGTCACCTCCTTTCACTGGGGCGATTTTCAGCGCCCGTTCCATCTGACCGATCACGAACGAAGGATCGCGCGCATCGTCATCGACGCAGGCGCCGACCTCGTGCTCGGCCATCACCACCACATTCTGCGCGGCATCGAGTGGTACAGGGGCAAGCCCATCTTTTACGGGCTTGGGCATTTCGTCTTCGACATCGCCATCGACATGCCGGTGGAAGCCATCAAGCAGTTCAGCGGGCCGGTCGACGACCCCGACTTCTACGGGTTGGTCTGGCACGACGACTGGCCGCTGTTGCCGTTGCATCCCGATGCCCGGATGACGATGCTGGCCTATGCCCTCGTTTCCCGGGCCGGCGCCGTGGATGACATCGGTTTCCTGCCGGCTCGCCTTACGAAAACGGGGCACGTCGTACCCGTCAGCACGACGTCCGACGAGGGTAGGCAGATCATCGAGTACGTCATGAAAGGCATCCTCACCCAGGATCTGAACGGCGTAGTGTCGAACGAGGGCACCCTCACGCTCGGGGGGCACAACACGGTTAGAGTGGTGCCGAGAGACGACAAGTCCTGACATGAAAACTGTGTCGACACCGCGAAACCTGCAACAGGCGTACAACGTCGACGATGTGCGCGAACTCGCGCGCCGCCGCCTGCCCCGCTTCATCTTCGACTATCTCGACGGCGGCGCCGACGACGAGTACACCCGGGGCGAGAACGCGAAGTCGTTCGCCGCGCTGTCGCTGCTGCAGCGGGTGCTTGTCGATGTGACGTCGGTGGATACGTCGACGAACCTGCTCGGCATGCCCACCTCGGTGCCCTTCATCCTGTCCAGCACCGGGGCGAGCCGCTTCTACCATTCCCGGGGCGAACTCGCCGCCGCCCGGGCGGCGGCCGCCTCGCAGGTGCTGTACGGCACCACCTCCTCGGCGATGTTCTCCCTGGAAGACGTGGCCGGCGTGGGCGAAGGGCCGCGCTTTTTCCAGGTGTACGTGCTGAAGGACAGGTCCATCACCGGCGAGTACGTCCAGCGCTGCAAGGCGGCCGGTTACGGCGCCATGTTCCTCACCGTCGACTGCGCCACCCACGGCAACCGGGAGCGGGACCTGCGCAACCGGATTTCCATTCCCCCCAAAGCCAGCCCGCGAATACTCTGGCAACTGGCGAATAGGCCCGGCTGGACGCTGGACTACCTGATGAATCCGGGCTGGCGCTTTCCGAACGTTGAGGGATACGTCGACGACTCCACCCGGGACGATTTCGGCTCGGTGGCGGAATGGTTCGCCGATCAGCTCGACAAGAGTTTCACCTGGGACGACGCCGCGGCGCTCTGCAGCGACTGGAGCGGACAGTTCGTCATCAAGGGCATCACCACCGTTGCCGACGCCCGGCTCGCGGTGGACATCGGCGCTACCGGCATCGTCATCTCGAACCACGGCGGCCGGCAGCTCGACCATGCCCCGACCACCCTCGAGGTGCTGCCGGAAATCGTCGATGCGGTGGGCGAGAGCGTGGAAGTCCTGGTCGACAGCGGTTTCCGGCGCGGCACCGACATCATCAAGGCCCTGGCCCTCGGCGCCCGCGGCGTATTGATCGGCAAGGCCTATCTGTACGGGCTCGGTGCCGGCGGCGAGGCGGGCGTCACCCGGGTCATCGACATCCTGAAGGGCGAACTCGAGCGCAACATGACGCTGATGGGGCTGAGAAGCATCGACGAGATCACCAGCGACTGCGTTCGCTGGCGCGACCCGCGCTTCGTCCGCTGAAGCGCCTTCTGCAATGCAGGTATCGACAACTCGGGAACGCCGGAGTTCGGGATAATCGACAGCATGGTTGGGAAACTGAAGCGATTCGCCGCGTTACTGACCGTTCTGCTTGTTCTCGGCGCTGCCGGGGCCAGGCCCGATTTCATCATCGAGAACGTCGGAAGATGACTCTGCGAATTCCTTCTCCGGCTAGCAAGAGACCCAGCCCGGCGGATACTGCCTTCCGCGCGCTGGCCCTGGTACTGGCCCTGGTACTG
>JAPOON010000166.1 GCA_026713405.1 Gammaproteobacteria bacterium | reverse complement strand
TGTGGGGAGGCCGGGGCGGGGCACCCCCTGGTGGATGCAGCACCGGGCGGGCGCCCACGGCAGCCGGGGGGGGCACCTTTTCGAATACCCCGAGATTACGAGCCGCTTTCGCCTGATCGCCTATGACCTGCCGTATCACGGCAAGTCGATGCCGCCGGTCTCGAAGGCCTGGTGGGCGGACGACTACCGGCTGGAGGGGGAGTTCCTGCGCTCGGTGCCGCTGGCGTTGCTGGACGCACTGCATCTCGAGGGCGCCGTGTTCATGGGCTGTTCGGTGGGCGGGCTGCTGGCCCTGGACCTCGCGGCCCGCCACCCGGAGCGGTTCCGTGCCGTGATCTCGCTGGAGGGTGCGCTCAAGATCGGCGGCGACATGGAGGATTTCAGCGAACTCTGGCACCCGAAGGTGGGCAACGAGTACAAGGCGCGGCTGATGGACAGCGTCATGGCCCCGACATCGCCGGCCGCTTACCGCAAGGAAACCAGCTTCGTCTATTCTTCGTGCTGGCCGCCCGCGTTCCTCGGCGACCTGTACTATTACGTCGAGGACTACGACCTCACCGACCGGGCGGGCGATATCGACACCAATCGGGTCGGTGTGCACATCCTCTCGGGCGAATACGACTACACCGGCACCCCGGAACTCGGCCGCGCCGCGCACCTGGCCATTCCCGGCTCCACCTGGCAGGAGATGAAGGGAATGGGCCACTTCCCCATGTCGGAGAACCCGGAACGGTTCGTCGAGTACCTGCTGCCCATATTGGGCCGGATCGGCGAGGCCTAGCAGCCCGTGGCAAAAGTCCGGCGTAGCACCGAGAGCGCCGATGCGCCCGCCTGGCAAGACGCGAGGAGCGAGAATATCGGGCATATTTGAGCGACGAGCAACGCAGTCAGGCGGGATGCAGCGGCGTTCGAATGCCGGCGGACTTTTGCTACGGGCTGCTAGCCGCCCGGACGATTCGGCGTTCTCTGTCCGGGCTGCCTGTGGCCGCTGTCAGTCCGGCAACCCCAGTACGCGCTTGGCGATGATGTTGAGCTGAATCTCCTTGGTGCCGCCGGCGATGGTGAGTGATTTCTGGCGCAGCCACTCCCGGGTCCGCTCGACTTCCGCTTCCTCGAACGGTTCGCCCTGCCAGCCGATGCCCCGGGTTCCCATTGCCGCCAGGAGCAGCTCGTGGCCCTCCTGGGCATGCAGGGCGCCTGTGAGTTTTACGGCCGAGGAGGCAAATCCGGGCGCCCGCGCCTGCGTTTCCTCGAGCACGCGCTTCTGCGTGAGTCGCTGGGCGGCGCCGTTCTGTTCGTGGCGGATCAGCCGGTCACGGATGTCGGGATTTTCGAGTTTGCCGCCGCGCCGTCGAACGTAGCGCCCGATCTTTTCCGGCATGCGGCTGCGGGCGGTCCGGCCCCCCTGGGAACCGGATATATTGATGCCGGCGTGGGTGGAGCGCTCGAACTGCAGCAGGCGCTTGCCCGCGGTCCAGCCGTTGTTGAGGCCCCCGACCGCATCGTCGGCCCGGGCGAAGGCGTCTTCGAACAGGGTTTCGTTGAACGGCGAGGCGCCGGAGATCAGGCGGATGGGATTGACCCTGACCCCGGGCTGGTTCATGTCCACCAGGATCAGGCTGATGCCCTGGTGCTTGAGCCGGTCAGGGTCCGTGCGGGCGAGCACGAAGATGTAGTCGCAGTCCATGGCGTCGGATGTCCAGGTCTTGCGGCCGTTGATGATGAAGCGGTCGCCGTCGATAACGGCGCGGGTGGAAAGGCTCGCGAGATCGGAGCCGGCGCCGGGTTCGGAGTAGCCCATCGCCCAGCCCCCTTTGCCGCGCGCGATACCGGGCAGCCAGCGCGCTTTCTGGGTTTCGCTGCCGAGTTCGAGCAGCGTTGGGCCGATGTAGTTGACGCCGCGCCCGGTCAGCGGCGTGCGGGCGCCGATACGCTTCAGTTCCTCGATCAACACCCGGTACTGGTCGCGGCCGAGTTCCGCGCCGCCGTACTCCCGGGGCCAAGTGGGCACCGTCCAGCCCCGCTCCGCCATCCGCTCGAGCCAGAGCCGGGTGTCCGGTTCGAGTTCGATGCTGCTGCTGCCCCAGGCAACCTGGCCCGGGCCCCTGGCGCCGGGAGGACAGTTTTCCTCCAGCCAGGCGCGGGTCTCCCTGCGAAAATCGGTCAGGTCGCTCACGGTTGGATCGGTCTCATCAGAATGCACTCGAGGCTGAATCGATTCCGGAAGCCGTAACCCGGTTGGCCGCTCGGGCACCGGGCGGTTACGCCTGCGCCGCGCCCGGCAAGCATAGATCATAGTCGATGCGGCAGGCTATCATCGGCGGCAATCACCAGGGAGGTGCGCTATGAACGTGGCCGAAGGCATCGCGAAGGTCCTGAAGGCGGAGGGTGTCGAGATCCTGTTCGCCTATCCGGTGAACCCGCTCATCGAGTCGGCAGCCGCCGAGGATATCCGCACCATCATCGTGCGCCAGGAGCGCATCGGACTGCACATGGCGGATGCCTATTCGCGGCTGTCGTCCGGGGACAAGATCGGCGTTTTCTGCATGCAGCACGGCCCCGGCTCCGAAAACGCCTTCGGCGGTGTCGCCCAGGCCTACTCGGAATCCGTGCCGATCCTGGTCATGCCCGCCGGATACCCGCGACGTCTCGCCAACTACTACCCCAACTTCAATTCCACCCAGAACATGCGCCAGATCACCAAGTGGGC
>JAPOON010000165.1 GCA_026713405.1 Gammaproteobacteria bacterium | reverse complement strand
CGGGTCCTTGACGATCTGCACCAGCAGGCTCTGGCCCGCTGCCGCCAGATCGCGGATGTCGGGAAAGGTTTCTTCGCCGGCTTCTCTTGCCGCGGGCTCGCGTACCGCGGCCTCGCGTGCCGCAGCCTCGCGCCTGCGCATGTCCCGCGCGTGCAGGAAGCCGGGCCGTTCCAGGCCGATGTCGACGAACGCCGCCTGCATGCCCGGCACCACGCGCTGCACCCTGCCGAGATAGATGTTGCCGGTGAGGCTGTATCCGCGGGAGCGGGCGATGTGCAGCTCCAGAAGTGAGCCGCCACACATGAGCGCCGCACGAGTCTCGAACTCGTTGACGTTGATCAGCAACTCATCCGTCATCGTGGAGCCCATTGTAGGCTATTCGACCCGGAACCGCTGTGTGAGTTTCCCGAGCAGGAGATACACGACCGGCCAGATAAACATGCTGGTCACCGCGGGCAGCACGGTCACCGGCAGCCAGGCCTGGGCCTGATCGTGGGCCAGCCGCCTTGTGCCCTCGCTGAACAGTACCATCGCTGCAGCCACCCAGGCCTGCTGCAGCACGGCATACATGCGCAGCCGCTCGTGAAACCGCCAGGTAACGAAGGTGATGGTCGTAAGGACGATGCCGTTCAGCCCGAGCGGGTCGGCAAAGACGATATCCGCGAAGAACCCCAGGACCCAGGTGCTGATGAGGCCGATGCGGTGCGGCACCTGCATCGCCCAGAAGTAGACCACCAGCACAATCCATCCCGGTCGCAGCCACCCCAGCCATTCCGGCGAGCCCAGGGGCGCCCGCGCCAGGCTCAGGAGGAAGGCGGCAATCACGGTGAGCAGGATCAGCCAGCCACCCCGGGTAAGATTCACTGTGACTCCTCTTCCCCGGCGCCCAGCACTACCAGCAGGTAGCTGGACCGGTCGAGCAGGCCGCTCGGCTTGACGCTGACCTGGGCGAACGCCCGCGTACGTTCAGTGAGCACGGACTGCACCTGTCCCACCGGATATCCGCGGGGGAAGCGCCCGCCGAGGCCCGAGGTTACCAGCAGGTCTCCCTGGCGGATGTCCGCGGTGACCGGCACGTTCTCGAGCAGCAGCAGATCGATCTGACCCGTGCCGCCGGCGATGCTGCGCAGCCCGTTGCGCATGAGTTCCACGGGAACCGCGTGGCTGACATCGGTGATCAGCAGCACCCACGCGCTGAAACGGCTCGTCTCCACGACCCGCCCGAAAAGGCCCTCCGCATCGATTACCGCCTGGCCGATGCGAACGCCGTCCCGGGCGCCCTTGTCGATGATCACCTGCAGGATATCGGGGTTCGGGACGACGCCGATCAACTCGGCGATCAGGACCTCGGGGGGCAGGCGGGCCCGGCTGCCGAGCAGTTCGCGCATCCTGTCGTTTTCGGTTCTCAGCGCCTGCAACTGCAGGGCGACCTTGGTGAGTTCGAGGTTGCGCTGCTCGAGTTCGTCGACCCTGGCGAGCAGCCTGACCTGGCTGGAGACCGCTTCGGCCACCGCCGCCATGAGCCGATACGGGCTCTCGACAACGACCTGCCCCGGATAGACGATCGTGCCCAGAACATCGCGCGCCGGTTCCAGCCTCGGCGTGTTCGTGTCCAGATAGATGAGTCCCAGGGAGGCGCCAATCAAACCCAGCAACAGGTATCCGGCTACGGACCTTTTGAGGAACAAGGCCTTCATATTCCAGTTCCCAGCCTCCTGCGCGGGCGACGGGAGACGGTCAGTCGCGGATCACTCGGCCGACAGGAGATCCACGTTGCCTGCCGCGTCCATCCACTCGAGAGCCATGCCCCCGCCCCTGGCCACGCACGTCAGCGGATTTTCCGCAACGATGACGGGCAAACCGGTTTCTTCGGCGAACAGGGTATCGAGGTCGCGCAGCAGTGCGCCTCCGCCGGTAATGACCAGGCCGGTCTCGGCGATGTCCGATGCGAGTTCCGGCGGACACTGTTCCAGCGCCCGTTTCACCGCCCGCACCATCGCGGACAGCGGCTCCTGGAGCGCCTCCACGATTTCGTGGGTATTGAGGGTGAAGCTGCGCGGCAGCCCTTCCGCGAGATTGCGGCCACGCACGTCAATCTCGCGCATGTCCTTCTGCGGGTAGGCGGCGCCGATCTCGTGCTTGATCTTCTCCGCGGTGGCCTCGCCGATAAAGCTGCCCTGGGTACGCCGCACGTAGCTCGCGATCGACTCGTCCATGCGGTCGCCGCCGACGCGCACCGTATCGGAATAGACGATGCCGTTCAGGGAGATGATCGCGATCTCGGTGGTGCCCCCGCCGATGTCGATGACCATGGTGCCCACGGCCTCCTGCACCGGCAATCCGGCGCCGATCGCGGCCGCCATCGGTTCCTCCACCAGGCGCACGTCGCGCGAGCCCGCGGAAAGCGCGCTCTCGCGAATGGCCCGGCGCTCCACCTCGGTGGACTTGCAGGGCACACAGACGAGAACCCTGGGGCTCGGGCGGATGAAGGAATCTTCATGGACCTTGCCGATGAAGTACTTCAGCATCTTCTCGGTCACCATGAAGTCTGCGATCACGCCGTCCTTGAGCGGGCGTACGGCCTCGATGTTTCCGGGGGTGCGCCCGAGCATGCGCTTGGCGTCGGAGCCGACGGCGACCACGGTTTTCTGATTGCCCTGGGTGCGGATGGCAACCACCGAAGGCTCGTCCAGCACGACGCCGTGTTCCCGGACATAGATCAGTGTATTTGCGGTACCGAGATCAATGGAAAGATCCCGGGAAAATAATCCGCGAAACTTCTTGAACATCAAGTGCGCCTTGGCATGGCAATGAGCCCGTGATCGAACCGGCCAGGCCGGCGCGACATGCAAGCCGCTAATCTAACAACGAACGGAGATTCAAGTAAACTCCGCGCATGGATACCGACAGCATCGACATCGACCATCTCGCGCGCCTGGCGGCGCTCCGGTTGAACGACAGCGAACGGCCCGAAGTACGCGCCGACCTGCAGCGCATCGTGGCCATGGTGGACCGCATGCAATCGGTCGATACCGAAGGCGTTGCGCCCCTTGCGCATCCCCTCGACGCCTCCCAGCGGCTGCGCCCCGATGCCCTTACCGAGACTGTCGACCGGGCCCACTACCAGGCCGGCGCTCCGGCCGTGCGCGATGGGATGTACATCGTGCCGCGGGTCGTCGAATAAGCCCATGGAACCGCATGCGTCGGTACGCCAGATCGCCGGCGACCTGGCCCGCGGCGACTATTCGAGCGAGGAGCTGGTCCGGCAGGCGCTGGACAGGGCAACAAGGCTCAACGAATCGCTGAACTGCCTGATCACCATCGACGAGGAAAAGGCGCTCGCGGCTGCCCGGCGCGCCGACGATCGGCTTCGCAACGGTTCCGCCACCCCCCTGACCGGTATTCCCATCGCCCACAAGGACCTGTTCTGCATCGATGGCTGGCGGACCACCTGCGGTTCGCGAATGCTCGCCGATTTCACCGCGCCCTATACGGCCACCGCCGTCCAGCGCCTGATCGATGCCGGCACGGTCACGGTCGGCAAGGCCAACATGGACGAGTTCGCCATGGGTTCCTCCAACGAGACCAGTCATTTCGGCCCGGTGGCCAACCCCTGGCGCCACGACCGGGTGCCCGGCGGTTCCTCCGGCGGTTCCGCGGCCTGTGTCGCGGCGGGAATCACGCCGCTGGCCACGGGCACGGATCCCGGCGGCTCCATCCGCCAGCCTGCCGCCTTCTGCGGCGTAACCGGGCTGAAACCGACCTACGGCCGCGTTTCCCGATACGGCATGATCGCCTTTGCATCAAGCCTCGACCAGGGCGGTCTCTTCGCCCGCAGCGTCGACGACATCGCCCTGTCGCTGGCCTATATGGCCGGTTTCGATCCCCGCGATTCAACCTCGAGCAACCGGCAGGATGCCTGGCTGGACGGCGTGCCTGAAAACGGCGTGGGAGAACTCGAAGAGCCCCTCAAAGTCGGTCTCGCGAAGCAGTTCTTCGAGCACATGTCCGCCGGCGGGCACCTCGTGGACGGCGTGCGCGAGACCCTGGAGGGGCTCGGTTTCCGCTGCCGCGACGTGTCGCTGCCGCACACGGAGGCAGCGGTGGCCGCCTACTACATCGTGGCCGGCGCGGAAGCGTCGACCAATCTCTCCCGTTACGACGGGGTACGCTTCGGTCACCGCTGCAGCCACCCGGAGTCTCTCGAAGACCTGTACGAGCGCTCCCGCAGCGAAGGTTTCGGAGCCGAGGTCAAGCGGCGGATCCTGACCGGCACCTACGCCCTGTCCGTCGGCTATTTCGATGCCTACTACGTGAAGGCGCAGCAGATTCGCAGGCTTATCCAGCAGGACTTCCTGCGGGCCTTCGAAGACGTCGACCTCCTGCTCGCACCGGTTGCGCCCGGCGTGGCTTTCCCCCGGGGCGCTTTTGCCGGCGACCCGGTGGCCATGTACAGCCAGGACGTGTTCACCATTCCGGTGAGCCTCGCCGGCCTTCCGGCCCTGTCGGTGCCCTGCGGCCTGCACGAGGGTCTGCCGGTAGGCGCGCAGCTTATCGCCCGGCATTTCGACGAAGAGCGGCTGCTCAAGACGGGCGCCGCCTTCCAGCACGCCACCGACTGGCACCGGCTTGTCCCGGAGGCGGCATCATGAACGGCTTCGGCAACTGGGAAGCGGTGATCGGCCTGGAGATGCACGTTCAGCTCGCCACCGCCAGCAAGATCTTCTCCGGCGCCGGCCCGGTCTTCGGCGCGGAGCCCAACAGCCATGCCTGCCCCGTGGACATCGGCATGCCCGGCACGTTGCCGGTGCTGAACGGGGAGGCCGTTCGCATGGCCGTCATGTTCGGCCTCGCCATCGGTGCCGAAATCAACCGCTTCTCGGTTTTCGACCGCAAGAATTACTTCTACCCCGACCTGCCGAAGGGCTACCAGATCAGCCAGTTCAAGCATCCGATCGTCGGCCGGGGCCTTGTCGAGATACCTCTCAACGAAGGCGAATCGATCGAGGTGCGCATCACCCGGGCCCATCTCGAGGAAGACGCCGGCAAATCCATCCACGATGCCTTTCCCGGAGAGACCGGCATCGACCTCAACCGGGCCGGTACCCCCCTGCTCGAAGTCGTGTCCGAACCCGACCTTAGGAGCCCCGAGCAGGCGGCGGCCTGCTTCCGCAGGCTGCACAGCCTGGTGCGCTACCTGAAGATCTGCGACGGCGACCTGTCGCAGGGCAGCATGCGCTGCGATGCCAACGTATCGGTACGGCCCGCGGGCGATGTGGAACTCGGCGAGCGCACCGAGATCAAGAACCTGAACTCGTTCCGCTTCGTGGAGAAGGCGGTGCGTCACGAGATTCATCGGCAGATCGACCTGCTGGAAAGCGGCGGGACCGTAGTGCGCGAGACCCGGCTCTACGACCCGGACCGCGACGAGACGCGGCCGATGCGTGGCAAGGAGATGTCCGACGATTACCGGTATTTCCCGGACCCGGACCTCTTGCCCCTGCAGTTCGACGACGCTTTCGTCGACTCGGTGCGTGCCGGCATGCCCGAACTGCCCGAGGCGCGCTTCCGTCGGTTTCGGAAGGATCTCGGCCTCGGCGATTATGATGCCGCCTGGCTCACCAACGACCCGGACATCGCCGACTATTTCGAGGCGGCGGCGCGCACCGGCGGCGATGCCAAGCTGGCTGCCAACTGGATCACCGGCGAGGTCGCGAGGAATCTCAACCGGGAAGGGCTCGCCATCGGCGATTCCCCGGTAGCCGCCACCGACCTCGGCGCACTGATCGCCCGGATCAAGGATGGCACCCTCTCGGGCAAGACCGCCAAAACCCTCTTCGATGCGCTGTGGGCAGGCGATGCGGGAGGGGTCGACGAAATCATCGAGGCACGCGGACTGCGCCAGATCAGTGATAGCGACGAGTTGCAGACCGTGGTGGAAAAGATCGTCGCCGCACACCCCGCCCAGTCCGAACAGTTCCGCGCCGGCAAGCAGAAGGTGCTCGGCTTCTTCGTCGGCCAGGTCATGAAAGCGACCCGCGGCAAGGCGGAACCGAAGCAGGCCAACGAACTGATCGTAAAGGCGCTGCGGGAAAGCTGAGCGGGCAGCACGCTTCACGCAGACTCCCGCGCCCCGGCCGGCCTCGGCGTGGGCGGACCCTGAGTTCAGGCAAATCCCGCGCGCGCAGGCGGAAAACTTTCTGCTATGATTTCGCGCTTTCACTCGGGACACGAATGGGAGCTTCGATGGGCCAGCCACTGCCAGCGGTCGATTTCCTCAAAATGCCGGATAACGGCGAGCCCTACCTGGAGGGCCACAAATGCGGGGCGTGCGGCGCCACATTTCTCGGCGAACGCAACATCTGTTCGAAGTGCGGCGCCCGTGACCAGATGAGCCCCGTCACGCTGCCGAACACCGGCAACCTCTATTCCTACTGCATCGTGCACCGCTCCTACCCGGGCATCGACGTGCCCTACATCAGCGCCGTGGTCGACCTTGACGACGGCACCGCCATCAAGGGCAACCTCATCAACATCGAGCCCGACCCCGAAAAGATCGCGTTCGACATGCCCGTGGAGGTCGTCTACAAGGACGCACTCGGGCGCAAGGACAAGGAAGGCAACTCCTATCTCGCTTACTTCTTCCAGCCGCAGGCCTGACGGGGCGATCCCCCGGCCCGGCGGAACAGCGGCGTTGCCGGCAACTCAGTAACGAACAGGGAATACCAGCTATCAAGCAAGGAGAACTCAAATGACCGATGCATATGTCGTTGGCGTGGACATGATCAAGTTCGGGCGCTTCCCGGACAAGACGGTGCCCCAGATCGGCGCGGAGTCAGCGCTCATGGCGCTCGACGACTGCGGGCTGACCATTCAGGACATGGAGGCCCTTTACTGCGGCAACCTCTTCCAGGCCGCCAACATGACCGGCCAGCGCATCCTCCAGGAAATCGGCCAGACCGGCATTCCGGTGGTCAACGTCTCCAACGCCTGCGCCACCGGCGCCACCGCTTTCCGTGAAGCCTGGGCATCCGTCAAGGCGGAACTCTACGACATGGTCCTCGCGGTCGGCGTCGAGCAGATGGGCAAGGGCCTGCTCGGCAGCCCCGGCGGCGGCAAGGGTATTTCCAAGGAAGGGCTGTTCGGTTCCGGCACCATGCCGGCGGTCTTCGCCGAGGCAGGCATGGAGCACGCCCGCAATCACGGCACCACTTTCGAGCAGTTCGCCAAGGTGTCCGTCAAGAACCACCATCACTCCACCATGAACCCCAAGGCGATGTACCAGATCGAGACGCCGCTGGAGGTGGTGATGAACGCCGAGATGATCTCGTACCCGAACACCAAGCTCATGTGCTCCGTGAACGTCGACGGTTCCGCCGCCGCGGTCATCGCATCCGAGAAGAAGGTTCGCGAACTCGGCCTGATGGACCGCGCCGTCAAGGTACGCGCCTCGGTGCTCACCTCCGACCCCTGGCAGGAACGCGACCTGGTCATGCCGGACGTCAACACCTGCACCCGGGAGGCCGCCGCCAAGGCCTACGAGATGGCGGGCCTGGGCCCGGAAGACGTCGACCTCGTCGAACTGCACGACTGCTTCGCAACCGCCGAGATCCTGCACTACGAGAACCTCGGGCTATGCGGCGCAGGCGAAGCCGGACGCATGATCGATGACGGCCAAGTCGCCCTGGGCGGCCGGGTTCCGGTCAACGTATCGGGCGGCCTGCTTTCCAAAGGGCATCCGCTCGGCGCCACGGGCATCGCCAACATCTACGAGGTGTCGACGCATCTGCGCGGCGAAGCCGGCGCCCGCCAGGTGGAAGGCGCCCGCATCGGGCTCACCCACGTGATCGGCCTGGGCAGCGCCTGCGGCATACACATACTCGAAGCAGCGTAAGCCCGCGAAAACGGGTTTATTGAAGCACCGCAGAACGCCCGGCCGGCCCCCAAAGCCGGCCGCGCCTCCTCTCCGCCGGATTCCGCCGGATACAGACAGCATCGGGCCTGTCGAGTCGTCGCCACAGCCCCGCTCCCATCTTGTTCCCGTTACTCCCTCCATAGGCTCCACATAGGCTCCACATGCGCATCGGCGTCGTCAGCGACACCCACAACAACCTCAGGAACGTCGGTAAAATCGTCGAGTTGCTGAACGGCGCGGGCGTCGCGCGGGTGGTGCACACCGGCGACATCACCCAGGCGAAAACCCTGGATGCACTGGCCGGACTGGCCGCGCCGCTCATCGGCGTTTTCGGTAACAACGACTGCGGCGAACGGGAGAGCCTCGAGCGCGCCATCGCAACCCACGGTTTCCACTTCGAGGAGCCACCGCTGGAGTGCACCTGGCACGGCCGCCGCATCGTCGTCGTGCACGACCCCCGGGATCTCGAAGACCTGCCCCACACCCACCACGACCTGGCGCTGCACGGCCACACCCACCTGTACCGCCTGACACGCACCGCCGGCCGCCTCGAATTCAACCCGGGCGAGTGCGCCGGCCATCTCGCGGGCTACAACGCGGTGGGCGTTGTCGACCTCGAGACGATGGAAACCGAACTGCTGCGCTTCTAGCCAGTTCCTGTCCGTAAAGTCGAAATTTGAGGAAGAAGGGCTGGGGGCGGGCGACCGCAGATTATCCCGCAAGAGGCGATCCGGCGGCAAATGATTCGAGTTGGCCGGTTCGGGCTGCGGCCGATCGGCCGTTGCCGCTTGCGCGGGGTTGCGTGGCGACGGTCGGCGCTCCTTTTCCAAGCACGCGGGCACGGGCGGGCGCCGGTTGTTCCAACCGGCTGGCGGCGATGGCGGGCAGCGGCGTCAGGCCGGCTGGGGAT
>JAPOON010000164.1 GCA_026713405.1 Gammaproteobacteria bacterium | reverse complement strand
GGACAGCTCACCGTCCGACAGCATGCCCTCGAGCGCGATCTCCGGTCCGGGGACGAACGACTCGACGAGAACTGCGTCGGGCTCTTCCGCGCCGGCGGCGGCGGCAATCATGCCGGCGCGCCGGCAGGCGTCTTCGAGACCCCGCGCGTCGTCCGCACGAATCACGCCACGGCTGGCGGACATGGCCAGCGGTTTCGACACGCACGGAAACGTGACCGCCGTGAGCTGGGGACCGAGCGGGAGCCGCAAATCCACCAGGTGTGTCTCGGGAACCGGAAGGCCGGCCGCGGCGAGCGTGGTACGGGACAGATCCTTGCGGCGGGCGATACGCGGGGCGAGCGGCGCATTGTGTGCGAGACCCAGGGCAGCCGCGGCCTGATTCGCGATCTCGACAGTGGCGTCGTCGGTGGCGACGACCGCCGCGATGGGGCGGTCGCGATGGGCGCGGACGACTTTCTGGATAAACGTGGCCGGGTTCTGGAAGTCCGCCCGCAGACCACCATCCGATCCGGGCACCAGGGTATGCTCGCCCTCGCTCGCGACGAGCATCTCCACCCCGAGTTCTCGAGCCGCCGCCAGGTAGGCTTGTACCCTGTAGCTCCCGGGGGGTGTGACCAGCAGGACCCGCGCCCAATCCTGCGAGCAGTCGAAGGCAGGCGCCCGGTTCAGCTGCACCCTCCACCCGCCATGCCGCACGCGCCGCAGGTTCCCGCTCCGCCCGTCGCCTGGAACACGTTGTTGAACACGAACGTGGAGCCTGTCTCGCGGGTCACGAAGTCGATCTCGACTCCCCTGAGGTAGTTCAGCGCGACAGCGTCGACGCAGATTCGGTAACCGTCCGCGTCGTACACGAGGTCGTAGTCGCCGAACCGATCGGTGAACATCATGCCGTAGGTCATTCCCGAACATCCGCCACCGGCGACGTAGATGCGGATCGCCTCGATGTCGTCGTCGTCAATTTCGGAAAGCAGGCGTTGCAACTGCACGCCCGCATCCGGGCTGACCCGGATGTCGTCGCTGGTCAGGCTGGTTGAATATTCCATTTGGACCTCCTGCTGCATCAACAATTGCTGCGCACGAACCGACCGGGGCTGGCGGACAGACGCCTTCCGCCGGTGCGGGCTCACATCTCGACCATCTCGAAGTCTTCCTTGCTCGCCCCGCAATCGGGGCAGCACCACGTCAGGGGGACATCTTCCCACTTCGTCCCGGGGGCAATCCCTTCCTCCGGCAGGCCGTCTGCCTCGTTGTACACGAATCCGCAGATGACACACATGTACGACTTCATCAACGCTTTCCTCTCGTACGCACGGTTTCGGTGCCGATATCGTGAAATGTTCTCATGTTCCCGCGTGTGGGGGTACCAGCAACCGGACGCGTTCCGGGCAATTTCGCGCTTGAATCGCCTCCCGCGTCGCGGTCTCGGCCGGATACCGGATCGGCACCGGTCAGCTCGTGCCGAACCGGCGGCGCGCACGGCGGGCGCGCCGGGCAAGGGGAGTCGGGGCAATGCGGGTGTTTCCTGCTACGATAAACTCGAACCTGCAATTGCAGCGGCCGGGACGGCGCTGACCACGTCGGGACAGGCAAGTTCTTCACGTCGCCGTGCGGGTCGCCCGCGGAATTGGCGCGGGACAGCGGCTGGCGTACGGTACGTGTGCATGCGGCGTGC
>JAPOON010000163.1 GCA_026713405.1 Gammaproteobacteria bacterium | reverse complement strand
CACTGAACGGCTGGCCTTCATCCATCACCCCGTGCCACTCCGCATCGCCGCACCTCGCGCGCAACCTGGAGACGCCCTCAACCAGGCAGCGAAGACTGGCCGCATAGAACAGGCCCAGGCGGACCCGCAGCTCGTAGACGTAGCGGTCGTCCTTCCTGGATCTGTCAGGGGCGTTTTTCTGCCACCGCGTGTTTCTGCGCACGACTGGAACCGCATTCGCCCCGGCCCGCAGGCACTCGTCCACGAACGATCCCGTCCCGCTTCTCCCCGGCACGCCGTCAAACCGGTGGTGCAGCCGCTCGGCGAAGGGCTGCCAGAAGTAAGTGCCGTCCCTGTCGCGCTCCGGCAGGACCTCGGCGACCTGCTCGAATTCCGCCGGCATCGTCGGCGCCTGACTTGCCTGTTCCTTTGGTGCAGCCGCTCTGCGAACCGTTCTTCTTCTAAGAATCCCCATTCGTCCCCCTTTCCGCGCCCCAGAGTTCCCCGGAAGGCGCTCTCTCGCGGACAGCCTCCGAACCGTCCTGAGACGTCGAGGCGCGTTTCGGCAGCAAGGGCGAGCGGCGACCCGCTAGGGCGTCCCGTAGCAGCATCGTGCACAGCGCCGGCCTCTGCAGCGCGTGCAGTTCGCTCAGCTCGTCGAGAGTCTTTTCCATGTCCGCCGTAACCGGCACCGAGATCTTCTTTGCTTGCATCCTTAACGTTTCCTCCTTCACGCCCCAAGATAGGCATTCACCACGTCGATCCTGCCATGCCCGAGCTCGCGGGCGATCTCGAGCCGGGCCTCATGGTTTGCCCGCCGCATCTCCGGCGTCAGCTCCTTGCGCCTCGGGCCGCCGGCCAACGGGCAGGCAAAGCCGGCGAGTTCCCGGAAGCGCCGCTGCGCATATTCGTGGCGAAGACCGTGGGAGCCGTTCAAGCCCGCCTTGCGGCACTGGTACTCGAATCGCCACTTCTGCTGCACGTACTTCTCGGTCGGGACCAGGGAGCCGCGCTGCGTGGTCGCGGCCAGCGCCTTGGCCTCATCGAGGGCGGCCCGCTGTGCCTTCGTGCGGACCGGAATACTTCTCTCCCGTCCCCCCTTGCACCAGGACGACTCCAGCACCAACGTGTCGCCCTGGTCAGCCGCGTGAGGCTGAATCTTGATCGCCTCCTCGCGCCGCAGACCGAACTCGCGCTGGAGCTTCAGACTGGCCATGACGTACGGGCAGGTCACGCGCTCCAGGTGCACCGCGCCGAGCACCACGGCCTTGCTCTCCGTGCGCACGTAAACCCTCTTTCCGAATCCCAGTTCGGCGTTCGTCCGCGGCACCAGGTAGGGCCGGTCGATCAGCCGCACGAAGGCCCGCAGGTGCGAACACCAGTTCTTCGCCGAGCCCAAAGAGCGGCTGCCCGCGGCGACCTCGGCGCGCAGCTGTCCGACCACCGCTTCGATGTGCTTCGGCTTCAGGTTCCTGGGCTTTAGCCGGTGCACGCCGGCGGCCTGCAGGCGGCGGTCGAAGTCCCGCTTGAAGCTGGCGAAGGCGGCGTGCGTGCCGTAGGACACCGTGCCTCCGTCCTGTCCCGTCCGGCGTCTGCCGCCGACCGCGACGATGGCGGGATTGCCCTGTCT
>JAPOON010000162.1 GCA_026713405.1 Gammaproteobacteria bacterium | reverse complement strand
CTGCCTTCCAGCACATCGCGGGCCTCCTGCCGGGTGAGTTTTGCAGCGCCCTCCCCCGTCAGGCCTTCCTCGTTCCGATGGTCCATATCGGCGTACAGGCTTTGCTCGAATCGTTGCGGCGTTCCGAGCACGCCGCCGCCGTGAGTGGCCACGACCACCCGGTTGCCCTGTGGCGTGGTGACCACGCTCTCCTCGGAGTTGGCGGTAAACCAGGTGTTCCAGATGATGTTGTCGAACGGTGCCAGGGTTCGTGCATGGAGGAGTTGCGGCATGGATGCCACGAACCCGTCGTCGCCGGCGTAATCAAGCGCCCGGCGCAGGGCGGTGGGTATGTGGGGCTCGAAGAAGATCTTCGCCTGCGTGCGGACTTCGGGTGTGGCAGCCCATGCGGCCGACATCACTGCGACGCCCACGCCGGCGGCAGCGAACACGCCGGCAAAACGTCGTCGGCTCATGGCGCTACCCCCTTGCAAGTCGCGGCATCCCTGTTCCCGGTAAGGCCTTCTCGCGAAAGACCCCGCCGGGGCGGGGTCATTCCATGGTTTCAGAGAAAAGGTGTGCGAACAATGCAGCGCCGCTCACTCACCCCAGCGCGTCAGGAAACGCACGCCGAATTCGCGCGGCCGGACCGTCCAGATATTGTGCGAACGATCGTACTCGCCCGACCGCCCCCACTGCCACGCGCCGCCATCGGAACCGCGGTAAACCTCCGCCCGTTCATCGGTGACGTTCTTGACGAAAATATCAACCTGCCACCTGTTGTCGCCCGAGCGCAGGCCGACCCGAATGTCGGCAAGCGTGTACGCATCGGTGTCGAACGTCGGATTCGCGCCATCCTCGCTCCGCGGCACCAGCCCGGTATGGGTCTTGCCCCGGTAGGAAACCTGGCCTCGCACGAACATCTCGCTACCGCGGACAAAATCCACGGGCCAGGTGTAGGTGGCCCACATCGAACCCTGGAAATCCGGCACGTTGGGCAATTCCTGGCCCTTGACGATGCCCGCCCTCTCGTCGGACGAGACGCTGTCGATCTCTGCCTCGATCAGGTACTGGAGATTGCCGCCGATCTGCAGGTTGTCGGAGGCAACCCAGTCCAGCTCCGCGTTGATTCCGGTGCTGTGCGCCTTGCCCACATTGCCGACGATCGACAGCCACGGCAGCGCGTCAAGCCCGGAACAGGGACCGGTAGCGTTGATATCCACGCACTCGCCCGAACTCGGGTCGACGACCTCGTGCTGGAAGTCGTCCCACGCCATGTAATAGAAGGTCGCATTGAGTTGCACCGTGTCGTCGGCGAAACGCGAGCGCCAACCCATTTCGAAGTTCGCCAGCTTGTCCGGATCCCACACCTGGCCCCAGAGGGTGCGGTCCCAGATGGCCCGCTTGTTGGCCCGGTTGACGCCGCCGGTCCTGTAGCCCTCGGAATACAGCGCATAGGCCATCATGTCGTCGTTGACGTTGTAGTCGATGCTGACCTTGGGCACGAACTCCGTGATCTTGCCCGACTGCTTGATGTCGTTGTCGACCCAGCGCGGCTGAATGAAACCACCGCTGAGCTTGTCCTTGGGGCCTCCCGTGTGGCCCGCCAGGATCTTGGTGTACACCTTGTCGTTGCTGATTTCGAACCAGCGGCCACCGACCGTGACGTTCAGCTTTTCGTTGACGTGCCAGCTCACCTCGCCGAATACGGCAACGGTTTCCCAGTCGGTATCGTCCCACGATGTCCAGTAGGTGTCGGCGTTCTGCAGGGCGGTGGCCACGTCTCCGGGGCCTGAGCGTATTCCGTTGGGGTAGTTGCCGGGATTGCACTCCCACATCCGGTAGGTAGCGCTGCCGGGCTGCGCGTTGGCGCAATCCTGCATGAACGCGAACGACATGGACTCGCGGAACGGTACGTTCGCATCCGCCATCCACACCGAATTCCAGGAGTCGTTGGCGTCTTCGTAGTAGAAGCCAGCCAGCCAGTCGAAGTTCTCGCCCTGGCGCGTCAGGCGGATCTCCTGGGTGAAACGCTCCTGCCACTCCGGCCCCTCGCCGATGCCGATGACCTCCGCGAGCTGGTCCACGGGGCCGTTGGGGTTCGTGCCCGGCATGACGCAGTACAGGGGCGCATAGATCGCCCGTCCGGTTTCGGTGTTTTCCCAGAGCCAGTAATACTGGATGTCGGCCCACACGCCACGGTCGCCGCAATAGGCCTTGGTGGTGTAGTACTTGTAGTACATCGTGTTGTCGATCTGGTAGGAGCGCTGGTTGTCGAAGAAACTGGTCGCCGAGACGATCTGGGCGAAGCCGAGATCGCCCTCGATCTGCAGGGAGATCATGTCCCACTCGGTGTGGTTGTAGTCCCTGACGAACTCGATGGTCTTCAGGTCGCCGACGAACGGGTTGTAGGAGGGGCTGCCATGCGCCTCGATTTCGCCGTAGTGATACGCGGCCGTCGCACTCCACTGGTCGTTGATGTCCCAGCGCGCAGAGACCCGGAACGAAAGGTAGTCGGCGTCATTGTAGTTTTTGCCGGCGACATCGTCGTTGCGGTGCTGACCCCACTGCAGCCTGTTCGCCCCCCAACTGCCGCCGGCCGCGGCGTTCTCCGCAGCGGTCTGGCCCCACCAGGTATCCGGCGTGTGCCCAAGTTCGTTGTCGATAAAGCCGCCTTCCGTGGCGGTTTGCGCCGCGATACGAATCGCGAACTGGTTTTCGACCACCGGGACGTTGATCACACCGGTCAGGCTGTGGCTCGCATCGCTGGTGTTGCCGCCCCGGTACTCGAGGTCGGCGCTCGCCTCGAACTGGGTCGGGTCGGGCTTGTTGGTGATGACGCGCAGGGTGCCGGACTGCGCCGCGGCGCCGAACAGCGTGCCCTGCGGGCCGGACAGCGCTTCCGTGCGCGCGACATCGAGCAGGCGAATCTCCGGCTGGGAACCGTTCGTCTGGGTAACCGGTATCTCGTCCAGGTACATCGATGCGCTGGAGGTCGAAATGAAATTGCTGGTGGTGGTGTTGATGCCCCGGAATACGAGATTGTTCTGGCCGGGGGTGAAGTTGATCCAGTTAACGCTGGGCATGAACCGGGTGTAGTCTTCGGTGTTCAGCGCGCCGAGTTCCTTGAGCATCGCTTCCGGCAGGGCGTGCACCGTGGAGGGGATCTTCTGCGAGTTCTCTTCGCGCTTGGTCGCGGTGACTATGATCTCTTCGAGTCGGTCGCCGGCGGCCTCGCCCTGTGACTGCGATTCTTGTGCCTGTGCGGCAATGGGGGCTGCAATCGCGGCTGAAACGGCTGCTGCCACCGGCTTCATGGAATAAGGATTCTTCTGGCGCATCATCGACTCCCCTTCGTGAACGAGACGGGGCGATATTCGGCCAACCGCTTCAGGGTCAGCGTCAATACCCGGCCCCTGGCAAGCAAACTTGCTTCGATTCGATTATAGGCGCATAGCCCGAAGCAATTCAATTGGCGCCACCTTTAGTTATACAATATGAAACGCTCAAGATCGTTCAACAAGGTCGCGCCATTGAATTATTCGATGCGTGCGACAAATACGCCAAGACTCTTATATATTGTATAACTCCCTGCCACATCTTCCAGATGATTGGGATAACGGGGGTCGGAGTCAATTTGCCGGGCAAATTGACTCCGACCCCACTATCCCGCGCCTCAATCCCGCGCGGCCTGCCGGGAAAGACTTGCCGGCCGGTCGGCTTCGGGAAGCGTCGCCAGGAGCGGCTCGAGTGTTTCGATCAGCGGCCCGAGATGCTGCTCATAGCGCCGCCAGAGGTTGACGGAACTGGAATAAATTGGCCTTCGAACCTGCTCGGAACTCGCCGACTTCACCGATCGTTCCGTCTCGTGGAACCTGAGGCAGGACTCTTCGAACTCCAGGCCGCAGTGGTCGAGTATCCGCCGCACCTGGCCCTCGAGGTCGCCAACCACTGCTTCGTATTGAACGTCGAGCACCTTGCCGGGCAGCACCCGGTGCCAGTGGTCCATCAACCGCTGGTACTGCAGGTAGTATTCGCCCAGTTCGACCAGGTCGTAGGTAAACGGCTGCCCCGCCGCAAACAGTTGCTTGTAACTGCCCAAGCAACTGTCCAGCGGATGACGACGGGCATTGACGATCTTCGCGTTGGGCAGAATCAGGTGCAGCAGGCCCACGTGCACGAAGTTGTTGGGGTTCTTGTCCGTGAAGAACGGCGCCTCGCCCCGGTGCCGGCGGCTGCGCTCGATGTAGTCAACGCCCATCTGCCGAAACTCACTGGCATCGAGATTGACTACGGAAGCCGGATAACGGGCGGGCGGGTCCACCAACACCGGTCTGGAGCGGACGATTCTTCCGAGATCGGGCAGTTCGTGGGTGCCGTCAACCCGGGAGTGACTGGACAGCACCTGTTCCAGCAGCGTCGACCCCGAACGCGGCAGGCCGACGATGAATATGGGCGCGGGATCGGGGCAGCCGTGACCTGCGTTGTCGGCGAGAAACTGCTTCGAGAACGCCTCTATCGCCAGGTCGGTGCGCTCTTCGTTCTCGACGCGATCGTAGAACTCCTGCTCGCGGCGCACCATGCAGCCATGGTCGAAGAATTCGAACGCCTTCCCGTAGTCTTCGCGCGCCTCGAATTCCAGGCCCAGCGCGTTGTTCAACTGCACCTGGCCATCCGGCGTGATGCCATCGTCGTCGAGCAGCGCCAGCATGGCCCGGACCTCCCGCTCCTCGAACCGGAACGTCTTCAGGTTTGCCAGGCTCCAGTACGCCTCCGCATACAGCGGGCGCGCCTCGATGCTGCTTCGATAGGCGGCGATCGCGCCTTCCTGATCGCCGATCGTGCGCAGCGCGTTGCCCTTGCCGCACATGGCCCCGGAGTGATCGGGTTCCACTTCCAGCGCCCTGTCGTAATGCCTCACGGCACCGGCGTGATCCCCCTCCGCCGCGGTGACCGCAGCCAGCCACACGTGACCTTCGGCCGAGTTGGGCTTCAGCCTGGCCAGTTGCCGCGCGCTTTCGGCAGCGCTGTCGTACTTCTCCTGCTCGAGCTGCGCGCCGCACAGGTCGGACCAGGCGCCGCTGAAACCCGGCGCCACCTTCACCGCCTGCTGCAACAGCACCTCCGCTTCGGCGTGGCGCTTCTCGCGGACCCCCAGCCGTGCCCACAGGCGCATGGCGGTGACGTTGTCCGGGTGACGGGTCAGAATCCTGCGGTAGATCTTCTCGGCTTCGGCGAATTTCTCCTGCTTTTCGAGTTCCGCCGCTTTCGCGATGTCCTGGTTGTCCTGGTCGAATTCCATGAATTCGGACTTCAACGCCCGGGCTTCGTCCACCTCGCCCAGCACCAGCAGCAACTGCCCGAGCCGCACCCGGGCATTCTGCCGCTTGGGGTCGAGTTCCAGCGCCTTGCGCAGCGCATCGACCGCGTCCTGCACCAGGCCCTGCGCGGCCAGAAGCTCCCCGCGCACCTCGTGGGGACGCGCAAACTCGGGGTAGAGTTCCCGCGCCCGCTCGATGCGCTCATCGGCATCCTGGTAACGGCCCAGCTTGACCAGCGCGCGGGCCGACAGGCACAGGAAGTTGGCGTCGTTGGGCTGCCCGCTCAGAACGTCCACACAAATCGCTTCGGCAGGTGCCGCTTCACCGCCCTGCAGAAGGCGCTGCGCTTCCTGAAATCGCTTTGCGCTAAAACGCGAAATTGGATTTCTCCCCGCTGCAGGTCATGCGCACGAGCGCGGGCCGGAAGCTTCGTTGGCAGCCGGAGTCGTGTCAGCTTTCCTGACGCCTGCCGGTAAACCCCTCGAACATCCCCTCGATACGCGCCATGCGCTCCCGCAACGATGCGATATCACGATGGAGAACCCAGTGCGACCCCAGGATCGTTGCCACTACGATTACAACCTCGATCCAACTGCTTTCCATCATGGCGGCTCCGTCGACGCATGGTTTTCGTGAGCACCATTATCACGCAACCGGGCAGCTGCCGTGCAGGGAAATCAGCTCCGTCGTCTGTGAGCCATTGCCCCGCCAGACCAATCGCGCGGCGGCCATTGCACCCGTTCACATCGCGCTGCCGAGGAGCGGTCGGCGTGTCACGCGCAACCGCGCAGGCCGGACGCTGCGACTGCCGCCGGAATCGTTTCGAGGTTTCCCAGCGTCAACAGGTTGGCGCCGGACACGCCGGGAATGGTGGCGGCCTCCCTGAGCAGCGCCGCGCAGATGTCGACTCCTTCGCTTTCCGGGTCCGAGGCCCGCTCCAGGCGCTTGACGATCGAATCCGGAACCAGGGCGCCCTTGACGTTTTCCCGGATCCAGCGCGCCGCCTCGGCCGACGGCAGTGGCGAGAGCGACATGATGAAGCTGGCCCGGTGCGTCAGCTTCGCGGCGACGATGCGGGCCATGTACCTGCGGGCAACGTTCATGTCGAAGCAGATCTGCAACTGCACGAAGTTGGCGCCGGCATCGCATTTGCGGATCAGGTTCTTCGGTACCCAGTCGGCTTCCGGCTCGAACATCTCCGCATTGGCGCCGATCAGGAAGTCGGGCGAGAGCCGTTTCTCGTCTTCGTCCTGCTTCAGGCCCTGGATGTAGGCCATGAACTCGAGCGCGGGCGTATCGAAAACGTTGCGCACACCGACCCTGGCACTTTTCGGGATCTTCGCGCCACGGGCGATCAGCACGCTGCCGACGCCCAGCGCCGCGGCGCCGAGCAGATCTTTCTGCAGCGCCAGGCGATTGCGGTCGCGGCAGTTCATGTGGACGATGGGGTCGACGCCGTTGCCGATCAGCAGGGCCGCGGCGGCAACGCCCGAGATGTGCGGTTGCTTGGCATCGAGCAGTTGCACCGCATCGACCGCCGGGCGCAGCGTCTCGCCCTGCTGAAGCAGCGACCCGGCATCCGGGGCGTTGGCGAGGTTCAACTGGCCCGTCACCGTGAAGTCCCTGGTTTTCAGGGCATCGTTGAACGTCATCGGCATCCCTTCAGGCCCGGTAATCCGGCATGCCAACCATGCGCTTCAGCCAGACATCGTGCGGGGGCAGCTTGTCCTGCGCGGTCTGGATCCCGTCGATCACCTGCCTGTGAATCGCCGGCCGCGGGCGTGATCGGCCAAACCACCGATCGCATTCGTCACTCAGGAAATCCATGCCGTACAGGATGGCTTCGTAGCTGTGATGGTTCCAGAGCCTGCCCGTATCGATGGGACACCGGGCATCGACGGCATCGGTCGCCGGCCCGGGCGATCCGTCTGCCTGGCCCGGCAGAAACTGATCGACGAAGTCGGAGGCGCTGGGGGGCTTGATGCGCCAGAAGTCGAGCTTCGCGCGCAACCTGTCGTTGATACGTTCCGGCCGGCCGACCTCGCGCCAGAATGCCGTATCCGTCCTGCGCGTCAGGCAATAGTGCATGTTGATGAAGTCGAGGATCTCGTAATAGCGATTGCGCATGAGGCGGTTGAACCGGAATGCCAGCGGTTCCATGTCGTTGCCACGAGGGAAATGCTCGGTGAGCAGTTCCGCGGCGATCTCGTTCAGGTACAGCCCTGTCGACTCCAGCGGTTCCAGGAAGCCGCCGGCCAGCCCCATGGCCACGCAGTTCCTGTGCCAGAGTTTCTCCCGCACACCGACCTTGAAGCGCACCAGCCGGGTGTCGAGGCGCCCGGCATGGCTGCCTTCGTATGCGCGAAGCTCCCGCTCGGCATCGTCTTCGCTGATGAACGCGCTCGAATGGACATAGCCGACGCCGCGCCGGTTCTGCAACGGAATGTCCCAGACCCAGCCGGCTGAAAGAGCCGTCGCCTGGGTGTGCGGACGGACGGACCCGGGGTAGTGGGTTTCATAAGGCACCGGCATCACCAGCGCGCGGTCGCAGAGCAGCCACGGGGAGAAGTCGACCCAGCCGACGCCCAGCGTCTTTTCGATCAGGATGGATGCAAAGCCCGTGCAGTCGATGAACAGGTCCGCTTCCAGGCGCCGGCCGCTGCGGGTCGCGAGCGCGGCGATGTTGCCGTCTTCGGCAGTCTCGACGTCGGTCACGTGCTCGAGATGATGCGTGACCCCACGGGCGGTGGAGAAGTCGCGCAGATAGTCCGCGTACTTCAACGCGTTCATGTGGAAGGCGTAGCCCACCGGGATGCCGAAGTCGGGCTGGTCGAACGCCCTGGGTGCGAGGCCCATCTCGCACAGCACCGGCTGCGCCGAGACGGTGTTCATGTAGGGAACGGAGCGGTCGCTCATGAGCCAGCGGCGGCCGGCGTCGTCTCTCAACCCCGCGCCGAAACGGCTGAACGGGTGGTGATAGAAGCGGCGCTTGCCGTCCAGCCAGTTCACGAACCGGATCGATGCCTTGAAGGTGGCGTCGACGTTTTTCATGAAGTCCAGTTCGTCGATGCCGATCATGGCCAGCGTGCGGTTGATGTTCGGCAAGGTTGCCTCGCCGACGCCGATGCGGGGCACGTCCGGCGACTCGACCAGCGCCACGTGGGCGGCTTTTCCATTGCCGACGTTCAGCGCGGCATTGAGATAAGCCGCCGCCGTCCAGCCTGCCGAACCGCCCCCGACCACCAGTACGCGTTTAGCCTGCACGGAACGGACCTGCTACCGGGACGCTGCCGGACGGACGCCGGGCGGGCTTGCGGCGAAGCGTCGCATGGCGTTCAGTTGTCGGCACCCGGTATTTCGGGCGGCACGCGGAATGCCAGGCCGGGGGGTTGGAT
>JAPOON010000161.1 GCA_026713405.1 Gammaproteobacteria bacterium | reverse complement strand
CGTTTACCAGGAATATGTTGGAAGTCGGCGCCTCGGCGATGGCCCCGTCGCCGTCGAGCAGCACGATTTCATCGAATCCTTCTCCACGCGCCCGCCATTTGGCGAACATGGCGGAGGTGTAATTGGCCGCCATCTTGGCCTGGGGCGGAATGATGTCCGGCCGGCGATTGACGATCCCGCGCTCCACCTTGAGCGAAATGGTTTCACCGCGCACCCCGCCCGCATCCTCATCGCCCAGGATGTCCGTCGCGACGTCATAGGCGCAGATGAACACCCCCACCCGGGGGTTTCGCGGCACCAGATCCGCCTCGATGGACGGAATCAGCGCGCTGATCTTGAGCGAGGTGGCCCCGGGATTCCTGCGTACGGTCTCGGCGCAGCCTTCCACAAGCTCATCGGGGCTGTAAGCGATGGGCAGCCCCATGATCGAGCAGGTCTTGAACAATCGGGCCACGTGCTCTTCCAGGCGGAAGACTGCAACACCTCCTCGCGCCTGGTGAACGCTCATGTAGTCGAAAGCCAGCGAACCGCGCTGCAGGCTCTGCGCAAGGATGTGCACGGTCGCATCGTCCCAGGACACGAACTCGCCGTCGCGCCAGACCGTACGTTCAGCCCTGCTCACGCGCCGCACGTTCCTGCAAGCCAATCAATGCCAGACTCCCGGTCCCCGGCTCAGCCGCTTGAGCCTGGATTCCACCGATTCGCGAACCGCCGCCGCGTCCGGGGCCTTGAGCGCCTGCTCATAAATCCCCTTTGCCACGTCCGGCGCGCCGAGTTCCTCCCAGGACCGTCCCTTTTCCATGAGCAGGTGCGCCGCGTCGGGCGAAAGCGCCAGTTGAAAGTCGACGAGGTCCAGCACCCTGTCCCAGCGCGCCATGCCCATGAACTGGAACTTGACGTTGTTCAGCATGCGCAGGGCAATCATCGATGAGTCGGCGACCTCGAATGCCCGGCGCCTCTGTCCGCTTTCCAGCCGCTCCAGGCAGTCTGCCTCGGTCACCGCCTGGAAAGCGAAGGGATCGACGAGAACGCCATCGATACGGGCCAGGAAGTGGCCGGGGAAGTTGATGCCCCGCGCATCGTGGCCCCGGCGCCTGGCGATGTGCACCAGGAGAACGGCGAGAGATATGGGAATGCCGCGCCGGGTTTCGAGCACATCGGCGATGCAACTGTTGGCGGTGTCGACGTAGTTGTCCCGGTTGCCCCCGAACCCCTGTTCCTCCAGCCAGGCCCAGGGCAAGGTGCCCTCCGGACAGCGGTCGGCGAGTTCATCCGCCCCGGCCCGGGCCGCGGCCCCGTCCACGCCGGGATCGAGTGCTTCGTTCACCAGCAGCGCGCCAGACAACTCGTCGCTCGACGAATCGACGGCCAGTTTACGGAAGCGGGTGATCAGGGAATCGGTCACCGTGCAAGTTTACCCGAATGATCGTGCGACGATCCGGCATCGATCGCGGATTGGCGCCCCACTGCCCGCGTTTCCGGCAAAACGGGGGCTCGTCGGCTCAGGGCGGCCGTTGCTGAATGCGCCGCCAGAGCGCGATCTTGTTCCGCGTTTCCGCCAGGGACGGCAGATCCGGCACACTGACAAGATCCAGCGGGCAATCGCCCAGGCGCCCCGCGACCGATTCGGTGATCAGCACCAGGCGCGCACTTACGTCTTCCGCCTGCTTCTCGACAAAGGCTGTCAGCGCCGGACCCGGTGCTCCCTTGACGCCCGGTTGCGGCCACTCGAACCGCGCCTGTCCGACGGCCGCGGACCAGTCCCTCAGCGCCGCGCGAAGCACGTCCCGGGCAAGCACCGCGTCCTGCCTGCGCGGCGACGCATCCACAATCAGCAGCGCACCCGGCATGCCGAGCGCCACGACCGCAAATGGCGCGTCGTCTACTCGTTCCGCTGCATCCGTCGCGGCCGACTGTTCCGTACCAGGCACCGATGGCGCGGGTTCGGTTGCCGGCGGGCCGTTGTCCGCTGGACCCGGAACGCCGCTGTCGTCCGGTCCCCCACGCGCCTTTACGGCCTCGGTGGCGGCAGCCTCCGCGGATTCGCCCGCTTTGCCGGAACACGCCTCCTCCGCCCTGCCCCGCGCGTACCAGACCTCGATGCCCATGTCGCGCAACAGCCGCCGGCGTCTCTCTTCGCTGGACCGGACCGCGTCCGCGGGCATCGCCTACAGGCTCCTCGGCCCCCCGGCGGGGCGCCGGGTGGTACCGGACTGCGGCATCAGCAACGTCAAAACCAGCAATTGCCAGACCTCTGATTCGCGGATATGGTTGATGGTTGATTCAAGTGCGTGCCCGTCCACTGCATTCCCGGCGGGCCGGGAAGCCCCATTAGCATTTCACAGTTGCATGACGGACGCCACGGGACCAACGGGATCGAGCCATGAAATACCAGACAGACGATCTGCGCATAACCGGCATGGAGGAAGTGACCGCGCCTGCAGACCTGATCGCCGAGTCGCCGCTTTCGCCGGGGGCTTCGGAACTGGTGTTCAGTTCGCGGCGGCAGATCAGCGACATCATCCAGGGCAACGACCGGCGCCTGCTCGTGATCATCGGCCCCTGTTCGATACACGACCCGGATGCCGCCCGTGAATACGCCACACGGTTGCGCGCAGAGGTGGAACGCCACAAGGACCGCCTGCTCATCGTCATGCGCGTCTACTTCGAGAAGCCGCGCACCACGGTCGGCTGGAAGGGCCTGATCAACGACCCGAACCTGAACAACTCCTACGACATCAACCGGGGATTGCGCATCGCCCGCGGCCTGCTGCACGACATCGTCGAGATGGGCGTCGGCACCGGCACCGAATACCTCGACCCCATCACCCCCCAATACCTCGGCGACCTGGTGAGCTGGGGCGCCATCGGCGCGCGCACCACGGAAAGCCAGATTCACCGCCAACTCGCCTCCGGCCTGTCCTGCCCCATCGGGTTCAAGAACAGCACGGACGGGTCCATTCAGGTGGCGGTAGATGCCATCGGTTCGGCCAGGCATTCCCACATCTTTCTCTCGGTGACCAAAGAGGGCCATTCGGCAATTTTTGAACCCGCCGGCAACGACGACTGTCACGTCATCCTGCGCGGCGGCGGCGGCAAGCCGAACTACGACAACCCCTCGGTGCACTATGCCGCCCGCCTGCTCGAACAGGCCGGAGCCTGCCCGCGCGTCATGGTCGACATGAGTCACGCCAACAGCCAGAAAGATCACCGCCGGCAGATTGCCGTCTGCGACGACATCTGCAACCAGTTGACCGACAACGAATCGCGCATCCTGGGCGTGATGATCGAGAGCAACCTGGTGGAAGGCAACCAGAAGATCACCGCGCCGGATGAAATGAACTACGGGCAGAGCGTCACCGACGCCTGCATCGGCTGGGAAGACGCGGTGGAGTGCCTGGCGAAACTCGCCGAGGCGAACGCGGCGCGGCAGACCTGACGGACAACCGCCGGGTCTCGCGCAATTTCGACCGCGGCGCGGATTCGGTAGGCGAGTTCCGGCCGTTGTTCAGCTACCGGCGCCGAAGACCCGGTCGCTGCGCGCCGCCATGATGAAGTCGTGCAGTTGCAGCCCGCCGATCGAGTGGGTCCACCAGCGCACCTCG
>JAPOON010000160.1 GCA_026713405.1 Gammaproteobacteria bacterium | reverse complement strand
TTCTCCGCCTGTTCCGGAGTGGCGGTCCGTCCCGTTCCGATGGCCCAGACCGGCTCATAGGCAACGGCGCCGCGACCCAACCCGGCTGCCCCCACGGCATCCAGAACGGCATCGAGTTGCCGGCGTACAACCTCCTGTGCGAAACCGGCCTCCCGTTCATCGAGAGACTCTCCCACACAAACGATGGGGGCCAGCCCGGCGTGCAACGCTGTTGCGTACTTGCGCGCCACCAGTTCGTCGCTCTCCCCCCGACCGGCGCGCCGTTCGGAATGACCGACCAATACCCAGCTTCCGCCCAGATCCCTGATCATCCGGCCGGAAATCTCACCGGTGTATGCGCCTTCCGGTTCAACGTGCAGGTCCTGGGCACCCAGTTCCGCGCGCGCCGACCCGAGGCTCGCCACGAACCCCTGGAGATAGCCCACGGGCGGAAAGAGCAGCACCTCCACCCCGTCGCCTGAAGGAGCACGATTCAGCGCCGTGCAGAACCGCCCCACTCGCTCCATGGACCCGTGCATCTTCCAGTTTCCCGCGACAATCGGTCGGCGCATGCTAACCGGGCAATCCGTCAGCCCCGCGAACAAGCGGCGAGCGGGCGTGAGCTTGACTCATTTGACAACCAATTTCTGCGAATGAGAGTTGCAGCCGGATCCCCGGTCACGAAGGGCGCGCAATAGTAAACGCTGCACCGGGCTTCGACAATCAGCCGGCCTGCCGAACGGTTGCCGCAAGATCCCGCGCGATGCTCGCCACTTCGGCCTGGTCTTCGCTCTCCACCATGACCCGTATCACCGGCTCGGTGCCGGATGGCCGGATCAGCCCCCGCCCGCGGCCGGCCAGCCGCCGCTCCCTGGCATGCACGGCCCGGGTGACCTTGTCGCAGCTGGCTACGCGGCCTGGGTCCGCAACCTCCACGTTGACCATGGTCTGGGGGAGTTTGCTCATGCCCTGCTTCAATTCGCGAACCGTCCTTCCGGATTCCATCATGGGCACGAGCGCCTGCAACGCCGCAATGATGCCGTCTCCCGTGGTCGACAGATCGAGGCACAGGATGTGGCCGGAAGATTCCCCGCCGAGCCGCCAGGCCCTGCGCTTGAGCAGTTCAAGTACATGCCGGTCGCCGACCTGCGCCCGCTCGAAAGGTATATCGAGTTCGTTCAGCGCCCGCTCCAGGCCGAAGTTCGACATGACCGTGCCGGCGACCCCGCCCTTGAGCGTGCCCTGCCGCCGCCGGTAGTTGGCGATGATGAACAGCAGCTCATCGCCATCGACCACGTCGCCCTCGTGATCCACCATGATCAGCCGGTCGCCGTCGCCGTCGAAAGCGATGCCGATGTCCGCCCCGTTTTCCCTGACCGTTTCAGCCAGCAATTCCGGATGGGTCGAACCGCACCCGGCGTTGATGTTGAACCCGTCCGGCGCATCGCCGATGACGGTGATGTCGGCGCCCAGTTCCTCGAAGACACCCGGCGCCACGTGGTAGGTGGCGCCATGGGCGCAGTCGAGTACGACCTTGAGGCCCTGCAGGCGGAATCCGCGGCTGACCGTCGCCTTGCAGAACTCGATGTAACGCCCCGGAGCGTCGGGTACCCGCGATGCCTTGCCGAGGCGGTTCGAAGCGGCACAAACCATCTCGTTTTCGAGCTGCGCCTCGATCTCCGCCTCCACATCGTCGCCGAGCTTGTTGCCGTTGGCATCGAAGAACTTGATGCCGTTGTCCTGATAGGGATTGTGGGAGGCGCTGATGACGACGCCGGCATCGGCGCGCAGCGTTCTGGTCAGGTAGGCGATGGCCGGGGTCGGCATGGGGCCGAGCAGGCTTACATCCGCACCGGCGGACACCAGGCCCGATTCCAGCACGGATTCGAGCATGTAGCCCGAGACCCGCGTGTCCTTGCCGATGATGATGTGGCAGTCGCCCCGCCGCGTGAACACGCGGCCCACCGCCCAGCCGAGGTGCAGGCAGAACTCGGGCGTTATGGGAAACCGGCCGACGGTTCCCCGAATGCCATCCGTTCCGAAGTACTTTCTGCCCATCCGCTAATCCGGCGCTGCCCCGGCCTGCAACGAACCGAGCAATACCCGTTGAATGCGTTCTCCGGAAAGCCAGACGCCGCAGGTACTCAATGCTCTCCCGCCGGGCTGCCGATCGAGGCTTCCGACGGCCCGGGCTTGCTGCCGCGCCCCTCGCCGGGCGGGTTGGGATCGCGCGGCTTGGCGCCCGCCATGATGTCGTCGATCTGTTCGGGCAGCAGGGTTTCGAACTCGATCAACGCGGAAGCCATGCTGTGCAGCTTGTCTTCGTTCTCGGTGAGCAGATCGGTCGCCCGGGCATAGCACTCGTCGATGATACGGCGCACTTCTTCGTCGATTGCGCGCGCCGTTTCGTCCGATTGCGGCTTGGGGTTCCCGCCCACCAAAATTCCGAGGCAGACCTCGCCCAGGGCCCCGCTCAAGGCCTGGCACCCCGGCCGCTCCGACACACACCACCTCCCCACC
>JAPOON010000159.1 GCA_026713405.1 Gammaproteobacteria bacterium | reverse complement strand
GGAATCAGCTCGCCGCTGACCGTGGCATCGAACACCGTCAGTTCGGAGCTGCTTTCGTTTTCCAGCACGTTTCCCAGCCACGACTGGAGTTCGTCGCCGTTCGCCAGTTCGGGCCGATGGGTCGGGTTGGCCTCGTCCGCGAACCGCGCGCCGTACTGCGCCGAGTGTGGCAGCGCATTGCTGAATGGATTGAAATACCCGCAATCCCCCTGCCCTGGCGCGCGTCCGGCTACGTCTTCAGGATTCAGGCGCATCTTGGCGGGCGATGACGAATCAGCGATGACGCCAACCCCGCAATCCGCCCCGCCGTAACCCCGGAAGGCGAGAAACAAACGCTCGGTGTAAGTTCCGGGGTCCGTCATGGTGCCGGTGCTACGCGACCACGAAACGCCAACGTCGTAATCGTGAGCGCGATTGAGGAAGGTCACCAGGCCGCCGAATGACCCGGCAAGGCGCAGCGTTTCGGATTCCCGTTCCACCTCGGTGGCGGGGCCCGCATTGCCGATGCTGCGCCCGCGCATGTACCAGGCATCGTCATCCGCGCAGCGGTGGATGTCGGAACCGTAGTCGTCGCACAGCGCCGCGCGCCCCGGATGGTCCGGCGCGATTTCGAGTACATCGGTGCTCAACAGGGTCACGAAAGGATAGGACGGAGAAACCCGCACGGCCGGCGAGCGAACGCGCGACCACAGCGCCTCGACGTGGTACTCCCCGGCTTCACCCCAGTCGCCGTTCAGTTCGCTGAACAGCCGGTTGAACCGGGTATCCTCGATCAGGTTGAAGAACGACTGGTAACGGTAGCGGCAGGTGCCGGGCTCGGCGACCCCGCCGAATTCCTCGCACAACGGATCCACCACCACATCCGTAACCCGGCGCCCGGCGTCCCTCACCAGGTAGGCACCCGGATTGCCGAACGACGACCAACCGCCCCGCTGGCCCGGACGCCACGCCGCCAACGTATAAGGCCGATCCCTTTCCCCCAGCCTGCGGTAACGCTCGTGCTCGAAACTCGCCACCAGGTGGGCGCCGCCGAACTCCCGACCCCAGATGGCCCCGAACCTGCTGTTGCCGGCATCCTCAATGGCTTCGTGGGCGGCGGAGAGGTCCAGCCCCTCGAAGTTCCTGCGCGTGGCGAAGTTCACCACACCGCTGAGCGCGTCCGAGCCGTAGAGGGCGGAGGCGCCTTCCTTCAGCACTTCCACCCGTTCCACGGCGATCAGGGGAATGACGTTTATGTCCACGAACCGGCCGCCGATCAGCCGTGCCGGCAGATAGACCTGGCGCCGGCCGTTGATCAGCGCCAGCGTGCGCGAGGCGCCAAGGCCCCGCAGATTGACGTTGCCGACGCTGCTGGCAACCGTGTTGAACTGGTTGGAATTGAAGGCGCTGGAGCGCTCGCCCAGAACGCCGCGGCTGGCGCCGAGACCCTTGAAGAAATCCGACCAGGTCGGCGTGCCCCGGGCTTCCAGGCGGTCGCGGTCCATCGAGGTAACCGCATAGGGGGAGTCGATGGGCGTGCCCTTGATGGCCGTACCGATTACCGTGACGGTTTCTATGAAGCCGCTGTGCGCATGCCCCGAGTCATGGGCCGGCCACGCATCGTCGTCCGCGGCTGCCGGGGCGGCAAGAATCAGGGCAGCCATCCAGGCCGCCATCGAGCGGGGCGAAATCCAGCGCATCTGTCCCTGTGTCCGGCGCGGCGGTACTGCTGCTGTTTCGCGCTCTTAATCAGTTCGATGTCGGCCGATTATGGTGGGAACTTCGCGGCATTGACACCCGGTTTCGCCGGGCCAGGCCGAACATCATGCCGGGCTCAAGCGAGTCCTCGATGTGGATGTGGAGTTCGGCCTTGGGAAGGCTTTGAACAATGGCGCGGTAGTCGGTCACGGGCAGGTTCCTTATCTCAGGCAGCGATTGACGGAGCGGTACCGCGAAGGGGCGTTCCGTCGTACGTTTTTGGGTAAAATGGGCGCATGGCCATACTCACTCTCAAAGAACGCGACGCGATTGCTGTGAAAAAGCGTCGTGACGCCTTGTCGCGCGTCAGAGTCCTTCTTGCTGACGTGGCCCGAGAGTATGGCGGCCAATTCTGGCTGTTCGGGTCCGCTTCCAGGGGCGACATCCGCAAGGACAGCGACATTGACCTTGTCGCAGACTTTCCGCTGGATGTCGAGCGTCGTGCGGTCTGCGCGGCCGAAAGTGCATGTGCCCAAGCCAATATACCTTGTGACATCGTAGAAAGGCGGACGTGCTCGGACAGGTTCTGGACCATTATTTCTCCGGATCTCACGGCAATCCCGTGACGCGGCGTTCCAGCGGCGCGTGGGTCTT
>JAPOON010000158.1 GCA_026713405.1 Gammaproteobacteria bacterium | reverse complement strand
GACCTGCACTGCTATCGCTCCATCCAGCTCGGCCTGGCCGCTTCCGGCAACGACTGGATCAGCCTGCACCGCAACCACGACCCGGCCGTGGAGATAGACATCGCAGGCGAATACAACGGCAGCAGCGAGGTCTCCATGCGCGGCCAGTTCCGCGCCTGGCGCGACCGCATGACCGAGTCGATGGCCCGGGTGAACACTCCGTGAAGCAGCCCTCCCGCGAGGACCTGCGCGCCCTGATCTACCGGGAAGCGCAACTCATCGACGCGGGCGCCCTGGACGATTGGTACGACCTCTTCACCGAAGATGCCCTGTACTGGATGCCGCTGCAGCGCGGGCAGCAGGAAGAAGATGTGTACAACGCCCTGTTCTTCGAAGACAGGCTCATGCTCAAGGTGCGCATCGAGCGGCTGAAGGACCCCAATGCCTTCTCCCAGTCGCCGCCCAGCCATTGCCAGCACGTGCTGCAACGCCCGGAGATCGACGGTTTCGATGCCAATGCCGGCAGGTTCTCGACGCGCACGCCCTTCATGTACGTTGAAAGCCAGCTCGACGAACAGTTCGTGCTGGCCGGCGTCGCCCACCACGAACTGGTGGTGAACGGGGGCGCATTGCGCATTCGGCGCAAGCGCATCGAGTTGCTGAACCGAGAGGCGGCGCTGCCGTCGATTCAGCTCTTTCCCTGATCCTGCCTGGTCATGACCTCGAACCCAGCCACCCTCCACCTCGGCACGTCCGTTTTCCAGGCATTTCAGGACGCCGTTCGGGCGCATGGGGACCGGTCCATGCTGCACCTCGTGGAAGACACCGCCCGGCGCTACGGCCAGCACCCCGGAACCGTTACCTACGCCGATGCCCAAGGCCGGGTCGGGCCGCTGATCGCCGCCTACCGCCGCCTCGGTCTCGAGCCGGGCAGCCGCGTGGCGCTCGGGCTCGACAACCGCCCGGAATTCTTCTACCACTGGCTGGCCCTGAACGCCCTTCGCACAAGCGTCGCGCCGCTGAACCCGCATTGGCAGTCCGGCGAACTGGAATATGTACTCCAGCACAGCGATGCCGGTCTCGCGGTCGCGCTGCCGGACCGGGTGCGGGCGATCAGGGAAGCGGCCCCGGCGGATTGCCGAATTCTGGCCTGCGACGGACCCTGGACAGCGCAGGGGGACGACGGTTCGCCCGCTGAACGCCCGGTCGGAGGCGACGAGTGCGCCCTGCTGTATACATCGGGAACCACCGGCCGGCCCAAGGGCTGCATGCTCGACAACGACTATTTTTTGAGCACCGGCGCCTGGTACCGGGACCTCGGCGGCTATTGCACCCTGGACCCCGGAGCCGACCGGCTGATCACGCCCCTGCCCATGCACCACATGAACGCCATGGCCACCTCGACAATGGCCATGCTGATGTCGGGCGGGTGCATCGTGCCCATCGATCGTTTCCACCCCCGAAACTGGTGGGCGAGCGTCCGGGAATCCGGAGCCACTATCATGCATTACCTGGGGGTGATGCCGGCGATGCTCATGAACCTGTCTCCAACCCCGGCGGACCGCGGCCATCGCATCCGATTCGGTTTCGGCGCGGGCTTGAGCGGGGAACTGCATGCCGCATTCGAGGAACGCTTCGGCATTCCCCTGATCGAAGCCTGGGCCATGACGGAGACCGGCTGCAGCGTGGCCGTTGCGGCTCAAGAAGAACCGCGCAAGCTCGGCACCGGCTGCATCGGCCGACCGCCCGCGCACCTCGACTACCGCATCGTCGACGACGGGGGCCGGGACGCCGCGCCGGGCCAAACCGGCGAACTGCTGGTGCGCCGGGCCGGGGAAAACCCGCGGCAGGGCCTGTTCCGCGGTTACCTGAAAGACGCTGCCGCCACGGGAGAAGCCTGGGCCGGCGGCCATTTCCACACCGGCGACCTGGTCTACCTGGATGCCGATGGCCTGCTGCACTTCGTGGACCGCAAGAAAAACGTGATCCGACGCAGCGGCGAGAACATCTCCGCGGTCGAAGTGGAGGAAACCCTGATCGAACATCCCGGCGTGATCGCCGCGGCGGTCACCGCCGTGCCCGACGAGGTGCGCGGCGACGAGGTATTCGCCTGCGTGATCGTGGATGGACAGGCCGGCTCGTGGCCGGATGCCGCGAACGGCATCGTGCGTCACTGCCTCGACCGGCTCGCCTATTTCAAGGCGCCCGGGTACCTGGCCCGCTGCGATGAATTGCCCCTGACCGCCACCGAGAAGATCCAGCGCGCCGCGCTCAAGGACCTGGCTGCGCAGCGCCTCGCCGCAGGAGAATACATCGACACCCGAGCACTGAAGGCTGGCCATGGATGAGCCGCAGTTCTTGCGCACACGGAAGACCGCCCGTGGTTGAATCAGACGCAACCTGGCACGAAAAGCCGCCCATGACTGAATCGGATAACAGTCGCGCCTGGAAGGCCACCCATGATCGAATCGGATAGCAGCAGGGTACGGAAAGCCGTCCATGGTTGAATCGAACGCCGTCAGAGCCCAGACGCCCTACACCGGCATCGCCGTCACGGCCCCGGTCACCGTCGACTACAGCCGCTATTCGAACCGCAGCGCCCACTGGTTCCTGGCCCGGGTGCTGCGGCGCCTGCTCGACAAGACCGGCATCGACAAGGACGACGTGGATGGCCTGTGCGTATCCAGCTTCCAGCTCGTGCCGGATACGGCGGTGGGGCTCACCCAGCACCTCGGCGTCTCGCCGCGTTGGCTGGACCACATCCCCATGGGCGGCGCCTGCGGCGTGGTGGCCTTGCGCCGAGCGGCGCGGGCGGTGCAGTGCGGCGATGCGGAAGTGGTG
>JAPOON010000157.1 GCA_026713405.1 Gammaproteobacteria bacterium | reverse complement strand
TTGCCGCTACGACGAGATATTCGCCAATTGCGCAGCGAGCGCCAGCGGTTTCGAACACCTGCCCGATCTACGCGGATTCTGGAACCTGACCCAGGAAGAACGCATCGCCTTTTGGGATGAGCTATACGACCGCCCAGGGTTCGCAATTCTGGCCGGCAACTTACCCGAGTTCATGATCGATGACGCGCCGGTGTTGGCTGGATTTCTCACATAAGAACCCTGAGGTGACAACAGCCGCGCCTGAGGCGGCCGCACGCAGATGGCCAGTGCGGTACTCGGTAATTGTGCTCGCCGCGGCGGCTGTCTTCGTCTGCTACATGGATCGGGTCATCATCTCGATCGCGATTATTCCAATGGCAGCGGACTTTGGCTGGAACGCCGAAGAACAGGGCCGAATACTGTCTTCCTTTTTCGTCGGCTATCTGCTGACACAGATCCTGGGCGGCTGGCTTGCCGAGAGATTCGGCGGCAAGGTTGTGCTGGGCTGCGGCGTCATATTCTGGTCCCTCTTCACCCTGGTCACGCCGATTGCGGCAGCTGGCGGCATGGTTGCACTGATCGCGGCGCGAATCCTGATGGGCATGGGCGAAGGTGTGACCTTCCCGTCCATCTACGCCCTGTTCGGGCGTTGGATACCCCTTCGGGAGCGCTCTCGCAGTATTGGCATCCTGTTCTCGATGGCCCCGCTGGGGAGTGTATTTGCCCTGCTGGCAACGCCCTGGATTGTTGGACGTTTCGGGTGGGAAGTTGCCTTCTATGCATTTGGTTTGATCGGATTTGTCTGGTGGATATTCTGGCAGAAGATGTCAACCTCCGGTCCGGAACAGCACCACCGGGTTTCTGCCACGGAACTGTCAGAGATTGGCGGCGAACCGGGTGATTCGACCGATGCGCCGGCCTCGATGTCGCTGCTATTGCGTGCAGCCCCGGTCTGGGCAATCGTGATTTGCCATTTCTGTGCCAACTGGGCCGGCTATGTCCTGCTCGTGTGGACGCCCACCTACATCAACAAGGGGCTTGGTGTGGACTTCGCCTCGGTAGGCGTATACACGATGATCCCCATGCTGGCCTCTTTCGTGGCTTTGAATCTCGGCGGCTGGGCTGCTGACCATGCCATACGGCGGGGGATCGATGTCACACGGGTGCGCAAGGTCATGCAAACAATCGGCTTCGGCGGCCTTGCGCTGGTCCTTGCCGTTCTCGGCTATGTCGAAAGCATTCCTCTGGCGATTTTTCTGATGTCACTCGGCAATTTTCTGGGCGGAGCCAGTGCTGGCGGATTTGGTGTCAATCATCTTGATATTGCGCCGAAAGGTGCCGGTGTCATCATGGGCTTGTCGAATACCGCGGGTACGCTGCCAGGCGTGATCGGCGTATACGTGAGCGGGTTGATCCTTGCCGCGACGTCATCCTGGACACTCGTGTTTCAGACAGCCGCGGTGATCAACGTTGTCGGGCTGTTGATTTATCTCACTTTTGGAAGCTCGAAAAAGTTGTTCGACTGATATCTTCCAAGCGGAGCCAGTGGGCCGATTCGAGGTACGCCCAGCGCTCCGCCAGCGGGTGCTGAATGCCCTGGTTCTGCCCGATGGGACGGCCGAACACGACGCGCTCGCCGGCGTACCTTGCAGCAAGGCTAACCGCATTCTGTCCAAGGCCGACCGCCTCCGCGGCGACGAAACCCCGCACGCCAGCTCGCTGCCCGACGTGGGAGACTTGTCTCATGAAAGCCTGCCAGCACCTCAGCCGGTGCCGGCCGTGTCCTGGAACTGCAGTGCGTGCAACCGGGAATACAACCCGACGTTCGCCAGCAACTCGTCGTGCGTGCCGAGTTCTTCGACCTGCCCCGCGTTCATCACCAGGATGCGGTCGGCGTGCTGGATGGTCTGCAGGCGATGGGCGATCAGGATCGACGTCCGCCCCACGGTCAGCTTGGCGAGCGCGTCCTGGATCAGCAGTTCGGTTTCCGTATCGACCGAAGCGGTGGCCTCGTCGAGCACGAGAATTTCGGGGTCGGCGGCCAGTACCCGGGCAAATGCCAGAAGCTGCCGCTGACCCTGGGACAGGTTCTGGCCGCGCTCGGCCAGTTCCGTGTCGTAGCCCTGGGGCAGGGCGGTAATGAAACTGTCCGCATTGACCCGCTGCGCCGCGCGCTCCACTTCATCTCGCGAGATGGCCGGGTCGCCGAGCGCGATGTTGTCGGCGATGGAACCGGAGAAGATGTGGAAATCCTGCAGGACGACGCCGATGCGCCGGCGCAGGTCGCGGGTGCGAATGCGGTTGAGGTCGGTGCCGTCAAGGAAAATGTTGCCGTCGTCGAAGTCGTAGAAGCGGCCCAGCAGGCGGATCAGGGTGCTCTTCCCGGAACCGGTGGGCCCGACGATGGCCAGCTTTTCGCCAGGGCGGATGGTGAACGAGACATCGTTCAGCACGGGTGCGCCCGGTTCGTAGGCGAAGTCGACCCGCCGGAACTCGATCTCGCCGTGCAGCCGTGCCGGCAATGCCGCGGGCTGGTCCGGTTCGCGCACATGCTCGTCCCAGTCCAGCGCCTGGAATATCCGCTCGCCGCTCGCCATGGCCCGGAACAGGATGTTGGTCTGCTCGCCGAGCGCGACGATGGGGTGGAACAGCATGTCGATGAAGCGGGTGAACAGGATGACGCTGCCCAGCGACATGCGATCCTGAATCACTTCGCCGGCCCCGTAGTAAAGAACGATGCCGATGGCGACGTGCGCCATGGTGTCGTTCAGCGCGCCGTACAGGGTTTCCCAGCGGGCGGAACGGAGTTCGTTGTGCCGGTTCCTGCGGTTGATCTCCGTGTAGCGCTCCAGGTTGTGCGCCTCGCGACCCGAGAGTTGCACCACCTGCAGGCCCGCCAGGTTTTCCTGCATGTTCTGGTTGAGCGCGGAGACGGAGGCACGCACCAGCCGGAACAGTTCGCGGGTGGTGCGGCGGAACCACCAGGTGACCGCGCCCATGACCGGCAGGGTCAAGAGGAGGATCAGCGTCAGTTCGGCATCTATGGTCAGCATGATGGTGAGCGCCACCAGGAAGGGCACGAACTCGCCGATGAGCGTGCCGATGCCGCGCAGCAGTTCGTAGAGGGCCTCGATGTCGTTGGTCACCCTGGTCATGACCCGGCCCACCGCCACCTTGTCGTAGAACGACGACGGCCGCCGTTCCAGGTGGCTGAACAGGTCTAGGCGCAGGTCGCGCAGGCCCTTGATGACGGAACTGGTCAGGGTGAGCCGGTGGGCGTGGGCGGCAGCGGCCCAGCAGAGGTGGGCGGCGGCGTAGAGCAGGCAGGCGGCGGCCAGCGGATGCAGGTGCAGCCCGGCGGACAGGGCTTCCGTCAGGTCGACCATGCCGAAATCCGGTGCGGCGTGCTCCGCCTCGCCGCGAATGACGTGGTCGATCACCACCAGCGAGACGATTACCGGCAGCAGCACCTGGAAGGTCGAGGCGGCCAGGACGAGCAGTCCGCTACCGGCGAAGGTCAGCCGGTACGGCTTCATCCACCGGAACAGGCGCCGGAGCAGGCGCGTGTTCAGCACCGCGCCGGACAGTTCGGCTTCGAACAGCGAGTGGTCGCGCCGTGGCGGTGACTGGCTTGCTTCGGCCATGGTCTACTGCCCTGCCTGTGAAGTTGCCGCTGGGGTGACGGCCGGGCTCGGTGAGCAAATCGACAGATGGGCGGGTAGCCGGCTCATTGAACTGCCTCCTTCGCCGGCGAGAGGCCTGGCGACGCGCCCCGATAGTCCGCTTCGCCGGCGCCTTCCCGCTGGATGCGTTCGAACTCCACGTAGAGCCCGGCCTGCTCGATCAGTTCCTCGTGGGTGCCTGATTCAATGATGCGGCCGGCATCGAGCACCAGGATCCGGTCGCAGTGCCGGGCCGTTGAGACGCGGTGCGACACGACAATGGTGGTCTTGCCCCGCCGCAGGCGGTGCAGGTCCTTGAGAATGCGTTCCTCGGTTTCGGTATCGACGCTGGAGAAACAGTCGTCGAGCAGCAGCACCGGCGCATCGCGTATCAGCCCGCGTGCCAGGGTGGCGCGCTGGGCCTGGCCGCCGGACAGGGTGACGCCGCGCTCGCCGACCATGGTGTCCATGCTTTCCGGAAATCCCTCGATGGTTTCCTTCAGGCCCGCGGCTTCCGCGGCTGCCCAGATCGAGTCGATGTCCCGGCCGGGGTCGTCGTAGGTGAGGTTGTCGCGCAGTGTCTCGCTGAACAGGAATGTCACCTGGGGCACCAGCACGGTCTGGGCGCGCAGTTGCCTGAGGGGATAGTTGCGGATGTCCTGCCCATCCACGAAGACCCGGCCCGGCGGGGGATCGAGCAGGCGCACGAACTGACGCAACAGCGTCGTCTTGCCGGCGCCCACCCGCCCCATGACGGCGATGGATTCGCCGCGGCCGACAGACAGGCTGATGCGGTCGAGTACCCGGGGCAGCCCGTCGCCGTAACGAAAACTCAGGTTCCTGATCTCGAGCGCGCCCCGGATTGCCGGCGGTGCGTCCGCTGCTGGCCGGTCCTCTATTTCCGGGTCCAGGTTCAGCACTTCGAACAGGCGGTCGCTGGCCACCGCCGCGCGCTGAAACAGGTTGACCATGAAGCCGGCGACGCGGAACGGTTGCACCACCATGTTCACGTACATCAGGAAGGCCACCAGCGCGCCCGGAGACAGGTCGCCGTTCAATACCTGGTACCCGCCGAACCCGATGATCGTGATGGAGCAGAACGCCGCCAGGCTCGGCATCCAGGCCATCATCAGGGAGTTGATCCTGGCCTGGCGGTAGAAGGCGTCCGCATAGGACTGGCTGGTCCGGGCGAAGCGCTCGATCTCGTTGTCTTCCTGGGCCATGGCCTGGATGGTGCGGATGCCGGACAGGTTCTCCTGCACCTGTGCGCCGAGGTCCGAAAGGCGGTCCTGCATGTCCTTGGACGCCACCCCCATCTGCCGCGAGGCGTGCTTGGCGTAGTAGTAGACGAAGGGCAGGGGCGGCAGTAGCAGCAGGGTGAGGAACGGCGAGTAGTAGAGCATGAAGCCGAAACCGACGAGAGAGGCGTAGACCAGGATGATGAGCAGGATGCTGCCCATGGAAATGAGGCGCTGCACCAGGCTTATGTCCGCCACGGCCCGGGTCATCATGTCGCCGATGGTGTGGGTGGAGAAGAACCCGGAGCCTTGCCGTTGCAGGGCATCGTACAGCGACCCGCGCAGGTCGAAAGCGACGCGCATCCCCGCGCTGCGCACGGAATAGCGCGCGTAGGTGACGAAGGCATAGCGACCCGTTACCGCCGCGACGATACCCAGAACCTGGTTGGCAACGTCGCCGTCGCCG
>JAPOON010000156.1 GCA_026713405.1 Gammaproteobacteria bacterium | reverse complement strand
TGCGGTACGGTCCTCCTGCACGCTAAGCGACCAGGCTGTTGGCGGATTCCGGGCGCGCTGAAGTGCTTTAAAGGTGCTGGAGGCCCGCACCGCACGCCGGCTCTCATGGCTGAATTCAATGCTGTTCCTTGGGCGTCAGCGCCCCGGCGCGCCGGGGTGGAAACTCCTAGCGGGGCAGCTCGCGGCCCTTCCAAAGGCAGTAAACGACCGGAAGTAGAACCAGTACGACAATGCCGGAGGTCACGACGCCGCCGACCAATGGCGTCGCTATCCGCTTCATGACATCCGCCCCGGTGCCGACGCTCCACATGATGGGAAGGAGGCCCACCGCATCGGTGGCGATGGTCATCAGCACCGGCCGCAGCCGTTGCGCCGCCGCTCCCCGTATCGCCTCGGTGAGCGCGCCCCGGTCGGACAGCCGGTTGCGGGCCCGGTAGTCGTCAACCGCCAGGTTGAGGTACAGCAGCATCACTATGGCGGTCTCCGCGTACAGTCCCGCCAGGGCGATCATGCCGACCCAGACGGCCACGCTGAGGTTGTAGTCGAGCGCGTACAGGAGCCAGACCGCGCCGGTCAGGGCAAAGGGCGCGCCGCACAGCACGATCAGCGTTTCCGCCAGCGACCGGCGGCTCAGGTAGACGATCATGGCGATCAGCAGCAGCGTTGCGGGCACCACCAGCGCCATGCGCCGCTCGGCGCGCTGCAGGTATTCGAACTGGCCGCTCCAGGCCATGGAATACCCTTCCGGCAGTTTCACCCGCTCCGCGACGGCCCTGCGCGCGGCCTCGACATAGCCGCCCAGGTCGACGTCCCTTATGTCCACATAGACCCAGGCGTTGGGTTTTCCACCTTCGCTCTTGATGCTCGGCGGGCCCATGGCGTATTCGATGCCGGCCAGCCGGCCGAGCGGGATCTGCCCGCCCGCCGGCGTGGCAATGAGAACCGATCGCAGGGCGGGCAGGTCGTCGCGCAATTCGCGGCTGTATCGCAGGTTGACCGGATAGCGCTCGAGACCCTCCACGGTGGTAGTGATGTTCACCCCGCCGATGGCCGTCTGGATCACGTCCTGCACATCGCCGACGGTCAGCCCGTAACGGCCGATGGCATCCCGGTCGAGCTTCACATCGAGGTAGTTGCCCCCCATGACGCGCTCGGCATAGGCCCCCACCGTGCCCGGCAGGGTGCGAACCACGGCTTCTGTCTCCCTGCCGAGACGTTCGAGCACGGCGAGGTCCGGCCCCGCGATCTTGATGCCCACCGGCGTCTTGATGCCGGTGGAAAGCATGTCGATACGGGTCTTGATCGGCATGGTCCAGGCGTTGGTCAGGCCCGGTACCTCGATGGCGGCATCCATTTCCGCGATGAGCCGCTCCGGGGTCATTCCCGGCCGCCAGTCTTCCCGCGGCTTCAGCATGATCGTCGTCTCGATCATCGATAACGGCGCCGGATCGGTCGCCGTCTCGGCGCGGCCGACCTTGCCGAACACCCGCTCGACTTCCGGGAAACCGGCAATGATGCGGTCGGTCTGCTGCAGCAGTTCCCGGGCCTTGGTAATGGAGATGCCGGGCAGCGTGGTCGGCATGTAGAGCAGGTCGCCTTCCCACAGCGCCGGCATGAACTCCGTACCGAGCCGCGCGAACGGCACCGCCGAGATTGCCAGCCCCAGCACCGCGAGGCCCAGAACGAGGGCCTTGAAACGCAGGACAAGCTTCAGCACAGGCTGGTAGAACCAGTTACAGAAGCGGCTCACGGGATTGCGGTTCCCGGACCGGATCCGGCCCCGCACGCAGTAACCGATCAGCACCGGAATCAGCGTCACGGCAAGCAGGGCCGCGGCCGCCATGGCGTAGGTCTTGGTGAAAGCGAGCGGCTTGAACAACCTGCCTTCCTGGGCTT
>JAPOON010000155.1 GCA_026713405.1 Gammaproteobacteria bacterium | reverse complement strand
GGGTGAATCCGGAGGAACTGCTGCCTGATCTGCCCGTCAGGGGCATGGTATTGGCAGCGTGTCGGGCTATCGGGCCCTTTCCGTCCTGCTGTCGTCACTGCTCACTTGTTCCGGGTACGGCTGGTTGTAACCGCCCGTACCCTGCAAATCCGTTCCAGTCCTGCCTCGCCTGCGATCAGGCGTATCGGCAACGCGCTGGTTAAAACTCGTTGTTACCTTTTTCCGATTCGACTCACATTGATGTCGAACGGCGCCTTGCGGGTGTTCGCCCCGTCTGCAATCGGCCGGCTGATTCGATTCGGATCCTTACTCCGGAAAGTGAGCGCCGGCATGGGCTGTCAAATGCGCCCGGCAATTGCTTCTGCAATTGCCGCTGCAACCGCCACTGCAATTGCAACAGTTGCCTGACCCGGGCTGTCGTCCTTGAAAATTCGGTGCCGCCCGGGGATTTTCGGCAACGCCGCAAACGGGTATGGTCGTCCCGCAAAGGCGGCGGCATCTTAACAGCGTTACCCAAGTCCTTCAATCAACGGGAAATTTTGATTGAAGGCGCCTTGCCGCAGATCCCCTGCGGCACGCTGAAACGCAAGGAGCACATGGGACACGACACCAGCGTTACCTATATCGATGTCGAGGATCCGGGCCAGCGAATAGACAACTGGCTGCGCCGGGAATTGAAGGCAGTGCCCAAGGCGCGCATCTACCGCATGCTGCGCCGCGGTGAGGTGCGGGTCAACGGCGGCCGCGTCAAGCCCACCTACCGGCTGCAGGCCGGCGACCGGGTGCGGGTGCCGCCGGTGCGGACCGGCCGCCGCCCGGCGCCGCCGGCCCGGCAAGAGCCGCTGGGCCGGCTGCTCAGCGAGGCTGTTCTGTTCGAAGACGACGGGCTGCTGATCCTGGACAAGCCGGCAGGCCTGGCGGTGCACGGCGGCAGCGGCGTCTCCTACGGTCTTATCGAAGCGCTGCGGGCAGCGCGCCCGGAACGCTTCCTGGAACTGGCGCATCGCCTGGACCGGGAGACCTCTGGTTGCCTGATTGTCGCCAAATCCCGCGTTGCGCTGAAGCAATTGCATGCTTTGCAACGGGCCCGGCAAGTGCGCAAAACCTACCAACTTCTTGTTGCGGGGCGCTGGCCGCGGCAACTCAATGCGGTGGATCTCCCATTGCACCGCTACCTGACCCCAGGGGGCGAACGGCGGGTGCGGGTGGCCGGGCACGGGAAGCAGTCGCGAACGACTTTTCAACGGCTCAGGGCCGCCCCTTGCGCGAGCTGGCTGCAGGCCAGGCTGCAAACGGGACGTACGCACCAGATTCGCGTTCACGCGGCCTCGTCTGGCCATCCCGTACTCGGCGACGACAAGTACGGTACCGATGTGTCGGCGGCGCGGTCCGGGGTCGGCGGCGTCGGGCGCCTGTGTCTTCACGCGACGCAACTGAGCTTCGATTGGGACCGAACGCATTTGAGCGTGGAAGCGCCGCTGCCTGCTCTTTTTGCGGAATCTTGGGAGCGACTCTCGAGTTATCGAGGGGATTATCCCGCAGATATATAATGCTTTACGCAATATTCCCAGACTCAATGTACGAATAACGGGCGTGCCGGCGGCGAAAGGTCAATTCGGCTCCGGGCGCAGGGGATTCAATCCGGCTCGCCTGAGCATTCGGCACAGCCGGATCAACGGCAGACCGATCAGTGCATTGGGATCGTCGCTCCGGATGGACTCGACGAGGGTGATCCCGAGCCGTTCGGAACGGAACGATCCCGCGCAGCCGTAAGGCTTCTCCCGATGCACGTAAGCCTCGATCTCTTGGCGGGTCAAAGTGCGGAACGAAACCCGGGTTTCCTCGATTTCGAGTGCGTCGCCGCCGCGGCAATCGAGCACGCAGATGCCCGTGAGGAAGCGGATTTGCCGCCCGGACAGCAGGCTGAGCTGTTCGATGGCGGAAGAGTAGTCGTCCGGTTTGCCGAGGATGACGGATGTCTTCTGCTTCGGGACCACGGCAACCTGGTCGGAGCCGACGATGACGGTGCCCGGATAACGAGGGGCGACGGCCCTTGCCTTGGCGACGGAAAGCCTGGCGACGAGGTTTTCGGCACACTCCCCGGGCAACGGGGTCTCGTCCAGATCCGGGGCTACCGCTTCGAAGTCCAGCCCCAGGCGGCTCAGCAGTTGCCGGCGATGGGGTGAAGAAGAGGCAAGGACCAGTTCGGTCACGGCAGGAAGTCCGGGTAGGGTGCGGCCGAGCATACCTTTACAGTGCCATGGCGTGTACCTATGATGCGCGCCCTTGCAGCCGCGGAGCGCGAAGGAATCCCTTCGTGGGAGAACGCAGTGGCCCAACGGAGTGCTGACGAACGCTTGCCCCTGGTGACGTTGGCGGCACGCGGAGCCGTTGTCGAAAGGCTTGTCGACTGCCGTGAGCTGGCTCGGTTCGGCAGGCTCTGCAAACCGGACGGAAGCGTTCGGGCGCGGTTGACGTTCGGCCCTGATGACGATGGCGGCATCCGCATCGAGGGAACGCTCAGCGTCCCGGTATTGTTGGATTGCCAGCGGTGTCTCGAGGCGGTGCCGGTCGATCTGGGTACTGACTTCGCCGTTGTCGCCGTCACCAGCGAGGCCGATGCGGCGCGGCTGGGCACCGGGGGCGACGTCCAGGAACTCGGAACGTGCGAGCCGACGCTGGCCGAACTGATCGAGGATGAACTGATATTGGCGCTGCCCCAGAGGCCATGCGCCAGGCGGGATTGCGAGAAGGCGCCGCCGCTCGCCTACCCGCCGGAAACGGAGCGCGGAGACAACCCTTTCGGGGCCCTGGCCGCGCTGAAGAAAGGCGACTAGAAGCCGATAGAAGACGACAGAAGACGATCTGGAGGAAGACCTGAATGGCCGTTCAACAGAACAGGACAACCCGCTCCCGCCGCGGCAAGCGGCGATCACACGACAGTTTGAAGAAGCCGGCGCTTTCCATCGATCCGACCACGGGCGAAACCCATCGACGCCATCACGTCACCGCCGATGGTTTCTACCGGGGTCGGCATGTCGTTGACCGCGAGGAGTAAGCCGGCGCCTGCGGGCGACCCGGCAACGGTCTGAATGTCCTGCGGTTTCGTATTTCCCGGGCAAGGTTCCCAGTTCGTCGGCATGCTCGGCGATGTCGCCGGCGCGCATGAATCGGTGCGGCACCGCTTCGCGGAGGCGGGCGATGCGATCGGCATCGATCTCTGGGGAATTGCCGAGAACGGTGCGGACACGGCACTCGCCAGTACCGCGGTGGCCCAACCGGCTCTCCTGACCGCAAGTTTCGCGCTGTGGGAGATCTGGCAACGCAACGGCGGGACAACGCCTGTTGCCATGGCAGGGCACAGCCTGGGGGAATATTCAGCCCTGGTTTGCGGCGGTGCGCTCGAGTTCGTCGATGCCGTGCGCCTGGTTCACCAGCGCGGCCGGCTCATGCAGGAGGCGGTGCCGAGGGGGCAGGGCGCCATGGCGGCAATTCTCGGTCTCGATGCTCCGGACGTGGCGGCCTGCTGCGAGCAGGTGGATGGAGTGGTGTCGGCGGCCAACTACAACGCGCCCGGCCAGACCGTCATTGCCGGTGAGGCGGCGGCGGTGGAGCGCGCCGTAAACGAGTGCAAGGCCGCGGGCGCGCGCCGCGCCGTGCTGCTCGACGGGAGCGGCCCGTTTCATTGCGAACTCATGGCTCCCGCGGGACGGCGCTTTGCCGAGGCCCTGGAGGCGACGGCGATCCGCCTTCCTGACATCGATGTCTTCCATAACGTCGACGGGCAGGTGGCCGGTTCGGTGGCCGACATTCGGGAAAAGCTGCTCGCCCAACTCACCACCCCCGTTTTCTGGATCGACTGCGTGCGCGGACTGCAAGCACGCGGCGTCGATGCCCTGGTGGAGTGCGGCCCCGGCAAGGTGCTTGCCGGGCTGGCGAGACGCATCGACCGATCCCTGAAAAGCGTGGCAATCGGTGACCTGGACGGGCTGAACGCCGCATTGGAGTCGGCGGCTTGAACGGGCCGACTGACCCCGTTGCGCTGGTCACCGGCGCCTCCCGGGGTATTGGAGCGGGCATCGCCAGGCTGCTGGCATCCCGCAACCTGCGGGTCATCGGCACGGCGACCACCGATGCCGGCGCCGCGCGTATCGACGATGCCCTCGGGCCCGC
>JAPOON010000154.1 GCA_026713405.1 Gammaproteobacteria bacterium | reverse complement strand
TAAAGGGGTCAGAGTCAATTCGCTCGAGCAAATTGACTCTGACCCCTTTTTATTGCACCAGAACTTTCCCCTGCGGGACCTGTCGAAATTCATGAGACTGCGTTGACTTTCTGATGTATGCACTGCCTGCACCACCTTGTCCCGCCGATGGCTCTGGCGTTGGCCTGGCTTGCCGCGGGCCCTGCGCAAGCCGGGGACAGCATTCCTGCGACCGTTGGAGGATATGTGCAAGCGCGCCTAGCGAACCCGACCGCCTCTCTCCGGGCGCTAGCGGCCCCCGTCCCCCGGGTTTCTGAAGACACACTGCAGAACGCGCTACGCTCCTCGGAACTGCGCCGGTTCCGCGAGACCGCCCCGCTGATCAGGAAGTATGCGCGCCGCTACGGTTTCGACTGGCTGCTCATCATGTCCCAGGCCTATCAGGAGTCGCGCTTCGATCAGGGGGCGCGCAGCAGCAAGGGGGCTGTCGGCATCATGCAGGTCATGCCAAGCACGGCGGCAGACCGGGTCGTCGGCATTCCGGACATTTACAACGCCGAGAACAACGTCCACGCGGGCAACAAGTACCTGCGTTTTCTCCACGACCAGTACGTCGAGTCCCGGGCCATGAGCGATCTCGACAAGACACTGTTTGCAATGGCTTCCTACAACGCGGGGCCGGCGCGCGTATCGGATCTTCGTGCCGAGGCGACAGGCGAAGGGCTCGACCCGAATGTCTGGTTCGACAGCGTCGAACGGATCGCCGCGCGGCGCATCGGCCGGGAGACCGTCGACTACGTCGGCAACATCTACAGCTATTGGATCGCATACGGTTTGAACCGCGAGCGAATCGAGCGTTCGGTGCGAGCTCGACCGGCAGCACTGTTGCCGCCCGACAGGGACGGGCCCGGGTCTGGACCCGTGCTATGCAGTATCGCGCACGGTGGCGCGATCCTTTGCGAATCCATAGGCGTGCACCGCCCGGTTATCCGCACCACCGCGGTGAACGCGGCGCTCAGCGCACGCATTCGCGAACAGCGGCGGATGCGTTGAAAGGGATTAGGGGTTCAATTTGCTTGAGCATATTGAACCTGACACCTTTCAATCAGATAGAGTTGTTGCCATCTCCGGGACGGAGCACTCCCAATGAAGCAACGACAGGCAGAGCCGTGGATGTCGGCGGATGAGTACGGGCGATCGCTTCGCGGCCTGACCATCAATCTTCTCGTCCGCAACGTCGAGCCCGCCCTTGCCTTCGCGCGCGATGTCCTTGGGGTCGAACCGGTCTATTCGGACCGGGACTTTGCGATGCTCCGGCATGGCCCCTCGGAGTGGATGCTCCACGCCGACCACACCTATCGCGACCACCCACTGCATGCAAGCCTCGCTGGTGGTGCGGCGCGCGGCATTGGGGTAGAGATTCGGTTGCACGATGCCGACCCCGATGCGTCCGAGGAGGCGGCGCGGCGGCGCGGGGATCCGATTCTGGCAGGCGCCATGGACAAGCCTCACGGGGTACGCGAGGTGTTCATTCTCGACCCGGACGGATACCTGTGGGCGGTCGACCGGCCGCTGGAACCATCCGCCTGAGCAAGGCGCTCGACAGCGTCGCCCGCGCATGGGTGATGTCGTATTCATCGATCAGGATGGTGTTGGCGACGTCCTGAAACTGCTCGCCGACCCGCTGATGATCGACGCGTACCCGGCCTTCGAGTGTGCCCGGTAGCTCGATGGTGTAGTCGACGCTGGCCGCAACGGTCCACTCCGGCGCGAAACGCATGCTATTGCCCTTGGTGAAACTGATGAGATCGGGGCCTTCGTCCGGTTCGCTGTCGTTTATGTCGGCCGCGTGGGCTTCCGGGGCGCCCTTGGATTCCTCATCGACCCTGTGGCTCGTGGCCTGCACGCTGAGCCGTTCGCTGGGCCGCCATTTCGCGGACAGCCGGCCGTTGGCCCCATCGCGGCCCAGGCTCACGGAAAATCACCACCAAGCATTCGGCAAAGTTGCGTGGGTACGAACCGCAAATGTACGATTGAGCGTTGCGCGCACCCCGGAGGAAGAAAAGCATGCCCACCTACGACCTGTTGCTGAAAGGCGGCGTCGTCATCGATGGACTGCGCACGCCGCGATATACCTCTGACATCGCGATTGCGGACGGCCGCATCGCGCGGATTGGCGGCATTGCGGAATCGGAAGCCGCGCGGGTGATCGATGCAGGCGACCTGATCGTCGCCCCCGGGTTCGTCGACCTGCACACCCACTACGATTCCCAGGTGTTCTGGGACCCCTACTGCACCCTGTCCGGCTGGCACGGCGTCACATCCGTCGCCATCGGCAACTGCGGTTTCGGTTTCGCGCCGGTGAAACCGGAACACCGGCAGCGGGCCATGCTCACCATGGAACGCAACGAGGCCGTGCGCGCCACCACCATGGCGGCCGGCATGCCCTGGGACTGGGAAACCTATCCTGAATTCCTCGACAGCCTGGAACGCACGCCCAAGGGGCTGAACATGCTCTCCTACGGCAGCCTGACCCCGCTGATGGCCTACGTGATGGGCCATCAGGACGCCAAGGACCGCCGCCCCACCGCCGAGGAACGCGCCAGAATGTGCGCCATCCTGGGCGAGATGATGGATGTGGGCGCCTGCGGCTTCTCCGCCCAGTTGCTGGGCGCGAAAACCGTGCAGCGCGACTTCGACGGCACGCCGATGATCACCGACCTCATGTCGGAGGGCGACCTGCTGGCCTTTGCCGAGGTGCTGCGCGAAAAGGGCCGCGGCATCATCCAGGTGCTCGGCGGCAGCGAGGAACTGACGGAGAAACTCTGCGAGGTCAGCGGCCGGCCGGTGGTCTGGAACGCGGTGGTGCTGCTGGCCGACCAGCACGGCATCACCCACGGCGAATACCGGGACAAGCTGCGCTGGCTCGAGGACGCCAACCGCCGCGGCAGGCGCATATTCGGCCAGGCCGTCACGGCCCAGAACAACTACGAGTTCTCGCTGGACAACTGGAACCTGTTCGACACCATGTCCACCTGGCGCGAGCTGACCATGGGCACGCCGGAAGAGCGCATGCGCAAGATGCGCGACCCCGAACGGCGCGATCGGCTGCGCAACGCCTACCGGGACACCAACCTGGTCGGGTCGTTGAGCACGGCGATCCCCGATCTCTTCATCGGCGAGGGCTTTTCGGAGGAGACGCGCGCGCTCGAGGGCATGACGGTGGGCGAACTGGCCGAGCGGGACAACAAGCACCCCGTCGACGTGCTGCTCGACGTATCGCTCGTTGACGACCTGCAGACGGTGTTCGTCACGCCGCCCCAGCAGTTCGACATGGAGGCCATGCGGGAGATTGCCAACGCGCCCTTTACGCTGCCGGGCATCTCCGACGGCGGCGCGCACATGAAATTCCTCACCACTGGGCGCTACCCCACCGAGTTCCTGACGCACCTGGTGCGCGATAACGGCATCATGGACCTCGAGCAGGCGCACTGGCGGCTGTCCGGCTACCCGGCGCTGGCTGCCGGTTTCGAGGACCGGGGATTCCTGAGGGAAGGCGCCCCCGCGGACCTCATCGTCTACGACTACGATGCGCTGAAGCTCTTGCCCACGGAACGCCTGTACGACTTCCCGGCCGGCGACTGGCGCCTGTCGCAGAAGGCCGAGGGCTACCGGTACACCATCGTCAACGGCGAGATCACTTTCGAGGACGGGGAGTGCACGGGCGCGACGCCCGGCGTGATGCTGCGCCACGGGCGCACCGCCTGACCGGCGCGGCAGGCGGGAACGGCGCATGGATGCATCAGAGTCGGCTGCGTGCCTCCCGGAAGATTCGGACAGCTGGACCAGCGATCCCCTGAAACGAATCTGGCAGGAGTTGTCCGGGCTGGGTCTGGAGCCCTATGTTGCGGACCTCGAGGCACACGGGTTTACCGTCATTCCGCCCGCCATCGCATGCCCGAACGGTCTTGCAGACCGGCTGCTGGCCGCCGTGCTCGACGTCTCCGAACGGCGTCGCGGCGTGCGGCCTGACCTCGCCACCGGTGCAACCCACGTAGAGTTTGCCGGGCGTTACGACAAGGAAGGCGGCGATTCCCCCTGGGGCGACCTTTTGCATTCGCTGATCTTCGAGGGCGAGGTGTTCGAGGAAGCCCTCATGAATCCCGTGCTGCTGGCGATGACTACTTACCTGTGCGGCTACAGCGTGGTGCTCTCCAGCATGGGCGCCTTCCTGAAGGGGCCCAACAAGACCCAGTTCGGCCTGCACTGCGACACCCTGCTGCCGCCGCCGCTGCCGCCCCAGGCGCTGGTCTGCAACGCCACCTATGTGCTCACCGAGTTCAACCGGGAAAACGGCTCCACGGCGTTCCTGCCCGGCAGCCACAAGTTCTGCCGCGGCCCGCGGCCCCACGAGGCGCAGCTCGGCGAGGGCGGCAACCCCGACGCCATTGCCGTGCAGGCGCCCGCCGGTTCCATGATCGTTTGGCACGGCAACACCTGGCACGGCGCCTTCAATCGCCGGGCGCCGGGGCTCCGGGTAAGCATGCCCGTGCTGATGGCGCGCCCGTACATGCGCACGGAAGAGGACCTGTTCCGCCGCGCGCCCGAAGCGGCGCTGAAGCGCAACCCGGCCCGTTTCGCCTACCTGGTGCAGCAGGGCATCTTCTACGGCTTCCATTCCGACGAGAGCGCCGAGGCGCGCAACGCCTACGCGACCAAGCACGTCGTCGACTACCAGAAAGAAAGCGGCGGCGTGCTGTCGCTGGACCCGCTGCGTTTCCACCTGTACGGATAACGCCCTCCGCACACGCCATGCGGCATTCGATACCTCGCCCGGGGTTGATTCAATTGCCGGATTCTTTAGACTAGTCGAATCATTCTGGTCTAATAAATTCGGACATGGAAAACATCGGTTCCTATGAAGCCAAGACCCATTTGCCCCGACTGCTCGACAGGGTGGTCCGTGGTGAGAGTCTCACCATCACCAGGCATGGCCGCCCCGTTGCGCGGCTTGTGCCGATTGAGCAGGACGACCAGGACCGGGCCCGGGCGGCGGCTCACCGGATTCGGGAACGCCGCTCGCGGCTGGCGCGCGTGTCGGTGGCGGAATTGATCGACAGTATCCACGAAGGCCATCGGTTTTGAGCGTTCTGGTTCTCGACAACTCCGTTGTTCTTGCCTGGTGCCTGGCCGATGAACGCCATCCCCTGGCCGAGCGAGCCATGGATTTGACTCTGGAGCGAGGTGCGGTGGTACCCGGAGTCTGGTGGTATGAGCTGCGCAACGCGTTGATCGTCAATGAGAAGCGCGGTCGGCTCAGTGCGGAAGACACCCGGGCTACGCTGGCGGATCTGGATGAAATGAACATCACGGCAGACAGTCGGCACGATACACCGACCGTTCTAGGCCTGGCCCGCCGGCATGAGCTTTCCGTCTACGATACGGTTTATCTCGAAGTCGCCCTGCGGCGCGGCCTGCCCCTTGCGTCGCTCGACCGACGGTTGAGTCAGGCCGCTACGGCCAGCGGCGCGGATTCGCTGGCCGTTGAATGAGCCCGCTCGGGGGGCGGCGGATCAGAACAACCCGTCTTCCCGAAGATCCAGAAACGACTGCTTGAAGGCCTCGATGATCGTATCCACATCCTGGGGCGTGTGCGCCGCGGACAGGAACGCGAGGTGCACGCCGGGGATGATGACGTTGTAGCCGAGCAGGTGCAGGTAGAACTCGCGCTCGGCCCATTTGCCG
>JAPOON010000153.1 GCA_026713405.1 Gammaproteobacteria bacterium | reverse complement strand
CCATACAGTCCCCTGAGCGCGTTCGGGCAGCAATTGAGCATAGGCGTTCCCAACGCGGCGCGCTAATGCGCGGGCAACAACGCCGGAATCCCGGGAAAGAGCTGGTGTGTGGGGCTTCCCTTTCGGCGCGTTAAAGCTCGTCCCACCCCCTCCCGTACAGCAGGATGTGATGGCTGGTGCGCCGAAAGGGAAGCCCCGCACGCCAGCTCGCTGCCGGGCTTGGCAGATTTGTTCCACGCGAGCTGGCCTGCACCGGCGGATGTGGCCTTCGAATTGACCTGACGAGCACCATGCACTACTTTGGTGCATGAAACCCTCAGGTGATACCAGTTTCATGGGTGGGAACTGGACCGATTCTTGCTCGGTATTCTTACCATGGGTTTCAATTTCCATTTCCCGATGCGGTGCCACGGCTCCCGCAAGCGGCGTTTTTTGCAGTTACGCATCGTCCCTGGTGGCGCGCGGCGGGCCGTGCGGTATCCCGGGCGGTAGATCGAATGGACGCACCCGCCCATTTCCTGGACCAACAGGTGATTGAACACCAGACCATCGCGATTGTGGTGGTCTCCGGATCGCTCGGCATCAAGTTCGTGAACCCCGCGGCGGAAGACCTGTTCGGCGTGAGCGGCCAACGGGTGCTTGGCGCCTCGCTGGAGACGCTGTTCCAGAACCCGCGCAAGATTCTCGGCGACCCGGCCGGCCGGTCGGCCGACGAGCGGTCGTTCACGTTGCGGCACCAGCACCTCTTCCTGCCGGGCGGGGAGGAATTCGTGGTCGATCTCACCGTGGTTCCCATCGATGGAGGAGACCTGCTCATCGAGGTGCAGCCGCTGAACCGGCTGCTGCGCATCAACCTGGACGACCGCCTGATCAATGTACAGAAGACCACGGCCGAACTCGTCCGCGGGCTTGCGCACGAAATCAAGAATCCCCTGGGCGGCATCCGGGGCGCCGCCCAGTTGCTCGACCGCGAACTCGACCGCCCTGATCTTGCCGAGTACACCCGGGTCATCATCCGGGAGGCCGATCGCCTGACCGAACTGGTGGACAACATGCTCGGGCCGAGCCGGCCCCTGAAGATCGCACCGGTAAACGTACACAGGGTATTGGAGCACGCTGCGCGGATCGCGAAGTCGGGCATGGCGCCGGTACAACTGCACATGTCCAGGGACTACGATCCCAGCCTGCCGGATGTCGATGCGGACGAGGACCAGCTGATCCAGGCGCTGCTGAACCTGGTGAGCAATGCCTGCATAGCGCTCGAAGAGGTGCGCGAGGGGTGCATTACGCTGCGCACCAGGGCGCTGCGCCAGTTCACGATCGCCGGGCGGCGCCACCGGCTCGTGGTCCAGATAGACATCATCGACAACGGGCCGGGCATTCCCGAGGAACTCATCGACCGGATGTTCTATCCCATGATCAGCGGCAGGCCGCACGGGACCGGGCTGGGCCTTGCCATCGCGCAGACCATTGTTCGGCGCCACAACGGTGTGCTCGAGTGCGAAAGCCGGCCGGGACGCACGCAGTTTTCGGTGCTCCTGCCGCTGACCTACGTGGAGGTCGCTTGAACATGAGCAAGGCGCAGGAATCGGCAGCCGTCTGGGTGGTCGACGATGACCGTTCCATCCGCTGGGTGCTGGAAAAGGCCCTTGGCCGCGCGGGCATCCCGATCCGGGCGTTTGCGAACGCCAATCTGGTCGTCGACGCCCTGGCCGATGCCCGTCCCGCAGCCGTTCTGACGGACATCCGCATGCCCGGCATGGACGGGCTGAAGCTGCTGGAGCGGCTGCGGGAGTCCGACCCGGACTTGCCGGTCGTCGTCATGACCGCTTATTCCGATCTCGACAGCGCGGTTTCGTCCTACCGGGGCGGAGCGTTCGAGTACCTGCCGAAGCCGTTTGACATCGACGAGGCCGTGGCGGCGGTGCAGCGGGCCGTTGCCCACGGGCAGCAGAGCGGTACGGAAGTCGAAACCCCGGCCGAGGGCGACCGGGAGATCATCGGCCAGGCGCCGGCCATGCAGGAGGTATTCAGGGCCATCGGCCGGCTCTCCAACTCCAATGTCACGGTGCTCATCAACGGCCCCTCCGGCAGCGGCAAGGAGCTGATCGCGAAAGCCCTGCACCAGCACAGCCCCAGGGCGCACCGCCAGTTCGTTCCGCTGAATGTCGCCGCGATTCCGGGGGAACTCATCGAATCGGAACTGTTCGGCCACGAGAAGGGGGCGTTCACCGGCGCCTCCGGGCGCCGCGTCGGGCGTTTCGAGCAATCGAACGGCGGGGCGCTGTTTCTTGACGAGATCGGCGACATGCCGATGAAGATGCAGACCCGCCTGCTTCGAGTCATCGCCGAGGGCGAATTCCACCGGGTGGGCGGCTACGACCCCATCAAGGTGGACGTGCGCATCATCGCCGCGACCCACCAGCAACTCGAGGAACTGGTGCAGAAGGGCAAGTTTCGCGAAGACCTCTTTCATCGCCTGAACGTGATTCGCGTGCATGTGCCCGGGCTTGCGGACCGCCGCGAGGACATTCCCCTGCTCGCCGCCCATTTCATGGAGCGCGCCACCCGGGAAATCGGCGAGGAACCCAAGCAGTTCAATGCCGAAACGCTGGACTACCTGTCCGATCTGCCGTGGCCGGGCAATGTTCGTCAGCTAGAGAATACCTGCCGCTGGCTGGCGGTGATGGTCACGGGGCGCCGGGTGCTGGTCGAAGACCTGCCTCCGGAACTGAAAGGGGAAGGCGCTGAACCCCGGGCTCTTTCCTGGGAAGCGGCGCTGGCCGAATGGGTGGGGGCCGCCCTGGCATCGAACCGCACCAGGCCCGTCCTGGATGAAGCGCTTCCGGCCTTCGAGCGCGCCCTGATTCTGACCGCGCTGAAACACACGGGAGGCCGGCGCAAGGAAGCCGCTGAACTGCTCGGCTGGGGGCGCAATACGCTGACCCGCAAGATTGCCGAACTGGATCTCTGACCCGCAAATCTCACCAACATTCTGTTGCGGGCGCCGAGGCAGGTGCGGTGAGCGCATCGGCGCCCGCAACAGAATGTTGGTGAGATTTGCGGGCAAGGAGGCTTGGCGCCGGATCGTCCGGGCGCCGCAGGGCGGTAACCGGAGGGGCTTGCTCCCTTCGGTTACCGGCTTGCGTCAGTGGGTGATTTCCGGGTCCTGGGCCAGGTCCTGGCCCTGGCCCCCTTCCTGCTGTTTGCGCAGCGCCTCCAGATAGAGGGCATCGAAATTGACCTGGGCGATGTGCAATGCGGGGAATCCACCCTTCAGCGTCAGGTTGTCGATCGCTTCCCTGGCGTAGGGAAACAGGATGTTCGGGCATAGCGAGGACAGCACCTGTTCCAGTTGCTGGGGTTCCATGTTGGCGCATGCGAAGACGCCTGCCTGCTGGACTTCCACCAGAAACGCGGTTTCTTCCTCGACCTTGGCTTCCACGGTCAGGGTCAGCACTACCTCGTACGCGTTATCCTGAAACTTCTCGGATCGGCTTTTCACCTCGAAATTGATG
>JAPOON010000152.1 GCA_026713405.1 Gammaproteobacteria bacterium | reverse complement strand
CGGACAGCTTCGAGCACCGGACCATGCAGCTGCCCAAGCTGGCCCGGGGCGTGCTGGAACAGATCGGGCAGTACCCCGACGGCGACCAGCCCCTGTTGCCGGAGACGAAGTACGTCTTTCTCTCTGCCCACGAGGTGCCCGTGGAGATCGCGGACGAGTTCAACGAGTGGTACGTGGAGGAGCACATGCCCCTGGTGCTGTGCGAGCCGGGGTTCAACACCGTGCGCCGCTACGCGCACCTGAGCGATGAGTTTCCGCCCATCCTGGGCGAGGGCGGCGAACTGTTCACGCACCTGTCGATCTGGGACATCGACGGCGTCGAGGCGTTCCAGAACCCCGTGTTCGCCGGCTACACGGTCACCCCCTGGCAGAAGCGCATGCGGCGCCTGTTCACCCTGAAGATGAGCAACGTTTACCGGGAGATTGCGCGCGGCGAGGCGCCCTGATCGAGTTGATCGCGCGAGTATTCCGCGTGGCGGTGCGGATGGGGTGGGATTACTGACATGTCGATGAAATAATACCAACGGAGGCAACGATGAATACGATTTCGCTAAAGGTACCCGGCTCACTTGCCCTGAGGCTCGAAAATGAGGCGCGACAACGGGGCCTGAGCAAATCCGCGGTCATTCGCGATGCCCTCGAGGAGTACCTGCGGACAACGTCGGCCGAAAATTCCGGGTCTGCGCTGGCTCTTGCTGCGGATCTCGCAGGTGTGCTGTCCGGCCCGGAGGACTTGTCCTTCAACAAGGACCACTTGCACGATTTCGGGCGGTGATCGGCCAGGTCATCCTGGATGCCGGGCCGCTGGTCGCCCTGTTGAATCGCCGTGACCGACATCATTCATGGGCGCGGGATCAATGGGCCCGCATTTCTCCACCGCTGATTGCCTGCGAAGCCGTGCTGGCCGAAGCCTGTTTTCTGGTTCGACGCTTTCCCGACGGCCAGCAGGCCGTGCTCGACCTGGCAAGGCGGGGTGTCCTGGATCTGTCGTATCGCCTCGCCGAGGATGCCGATGCGGTTTCCCGGCTCATGGGCAAGTACCGGGATGTGCCGATGTCGCTCGCGGATGCCTGCCTGGTCAGACTGGCCGAGCGCCACACCGATGGCGTTGTCCTGACCCTCGACAACGACTTTTCAATCTATCGAAAGCACGGCCGCAAAGTGATTCCGGCATTGACGCCATCCGCGGGGTACGATTGATTGATCTCACGCGTTTCGGTTTGGGTGGATATTGTTGATCGGGCGAGTGAACTTCGCGCCCGGAGGCGCTTGAACGCAAGGGCAGGGCAATGAAACACCTGCGAAGAAACCTGAGCGAGCCGGCGCCCGTTCCTGAAGAAGGCATGAGGCGCGCCCTGGAAATCATGCAGGGCGGATGGTTGACCCGCTACGGTGAATTCCACGGCGAGGGGTCCGAGGTGGCGGCGCTGGAACGGGAATTTGCCTACTACATGGGCGCCCGCTATGCCCTGGCCGTGAACTCGTGCGGCGCGGCCCTGTCCATCGCCCTGCTGTGCGCCGGCGTGCGGCCGGGGACGAGGGTGCTGGTGAACGCCTTTACGCTGGCGCCGGTGCCGGGCGCCGTGGCCCATGCGGGCGCGGAACCGGTGTACGTCGAGTGCAACGACAGCTACCTGGTCGACCTGGACGACCTCGAGCGCAAGGCGCGCGGGGACGCAAAGGTGCTGCTGCTTTCCCACATGCGCGGTCACATCGCCGACATGGATGCCGTCACCGCCATCTGTCGGCGCCACGGGCTGGTTCTGATTGAAGACTGCGCCCATACCCTCGGCGCGAACTGGAACGGCACACCGAGCGGCCGGTTCGGACAGTTCGGCTGTTTCAGCCTGCAGGCCTACAAGCACATCAATGCGGGGGAGGGCGGCCTGCTGATTACGGACGATGAAGATGCCGCGGCGAAAGCGGTGCTGTACGCGGGCAGCTACATGCTCTACGGGCAGAACGGCGCGGCGCCGGGCCCGGAGGTGTTCCGGCGGCACGACCGGTCCATTCCGAACCTGAGTTGCCGCATGCACGAGGTGACGGCGGCCATGGCGCGGCCTCAGATCGGGTTGCTCCGGGAACGCGGCCTCGCCTGGAACCATCGTTACGGGAAACTGGCGGAGCTGTTTTCGGCCATCGACGGCGTATCCATCCCCGAACGCGATGCGCGCGAGGGCTACGTCGGCTCGTCCATTCAGGTCTCGATCGCCGGGGTTCCGGCATCCCGCGGCGGACGCG
>JAPOON010000151.1 GCA_026713405.1 Gammaproteobacteria bacterium | reverse complement strand
CGGCGCCGTAGATTGCGAGACCCGCGCCCAGGGCCAGATATCGGGGCGTGCCACCGTCAATGGTCTGCAGCGCCGTCATCTGCACCATCATCATCGCCGTCGTCAGCCCGGCGACCAGTGCAAAGCCGATGGCAAGGCTCCCGGTTGTGACTGCCCTGTCCCGCAGAACGAAGTCGACAAGCAGGGCGAAGGAGCCCGTGAAGGTTAGTACCCACAGGCTGCTGCTAACCGGCGCGCCGAACAGCCGCGCGGCGATGGAGGCATCGGTGTCATGCCAGGTCCACCAGAGGAACTTGGCGCCGACAATGTCGTAAGGCGCGTAGAGCAGGCATGCGACCAGCCCGGTGAGCGCCGCGGTCGGCCAGCGCGGCCATCCCAGACGGCGCACGGCGACCGTGGGCCAGTACATGAACACCACGTACAGGCACAGGATGTACAGCGGTACGCGCGGCGTGAGCATGATGGTTGCCTGAGCCTGCCAGAAGTTGTCGACCAGGGGCAGGGCCATGAAGATCAGATCGTTGCCGGTACCCGCGACCAGCGCGGCAAGCCAGATCAACAGGTTTGCGCGCCCCGTTCTGCGCGCATGGACCAGCGCGGCCAGGGCGCATGCGATGATGACGGTCTCACCGATCAGGAACGTGGGCTGATTCGCCCACTGCTCCCCAGGGCTCATGAACATCTGCCACGGGAGATGGGGCGCCGTGTCCCAGGGAAGCGTTGCCAAGGTCCCGGCCTGTCCTCAGTATCTGACGAAGGGATCGGCCGTGGCCCGCTCCCCGCCAACGGTGGCCTCGCGGACGCCTCGCCCCCCGAACACGTCTTCGCCGTAGCGTCGATTCTGTCGGCGCAGGGTGCCGAACAGGCGGTCCCAGATCATCAGGTGTTGCCCGTAGTTGACATGGAAGTGCGCGTGGTGGTCGTCGTGGTACCTCGAGGTCGGTTGCCACGGCAGGACGGAGACGAGCCTGACGCCGGAATGGTCAACGACGTTGTAGGCCAGAATGTAGAGCAGGACACCCGCGGCCGATGCCGCATGCACCGGGATGAAGAACAGCGGCACGAATGACGCCAACTGTTGTACGAGCAGTTCGGCCGGGTGCATCGCGGTCGCCACGTAGGGCGTGGTTGCAACATAACGGTGGTGGCGGTGGTGGATGTGCTTGAACAGGAACTTCACGTGCATGGCGCGATGAACCCAGTAGTTGATGCAGTCGACCAGCACGAACAGCACGGCCGTCATGCCGAGTGTGTATGCCCAGCCGTACTCGGCCACATCCGTGTAGATGGGCGTTTTCAGCGCGCCTGAAGCAACGCCGTAGACGCAGATGCCGGTAATCATGCCGGCCAGTGTCAGGTTCGCAGTGCCGACGCGAATGGCCTTGCGGTGCATTCGGGCGGTCAGGAAGCGCGCAGGCTGGCACTTCCAGGTCTCGGGCTCGTGGCGCCGGCGCACGTAGTAGCGGTAGTGATAGTAGCCCGCGACCGAGTGGTAGACGGCGAGGCCGGCCAGAGTCGCCCCAGCCAGGCAAACGGCAAACAGGTTCCCGTCGAACGGTTCCATTGGTCCTGTCCGAATTTCGACCATGATACACCTCCGGCGCGCCAGGCCCGGTCCTGAAGTCCTGGACTCGGGTGCGTTTCCATGCACGCGCGTAGTCCCTCCACTCAGGCAATGGCGCGAATCGGCGCAGGGATTGGACGCCGAACAGCGCGTTAACGGGTTGATCTTAAGGTGGGGGCGGGGTCGAAGTTCGACACCGATGCACTATCTGACAACGGATTACACCGCGATCGGCGCGGAAATTGCGGGGTGGGGGTCGTACGAAACCATCTCGAAATCCTTGATTCGGTAGTCGAACAGCGTGGGAGGGCGCCGCTTGATCCGGAGCGTCGGAAACGGGCGCGGTGACCGAGCCAGTTGTTCCGCAGCCTGCTCAACGTGATTCAGGTAAAGGTGAACGTCCAGGCCGTACCATGCGATTTCACCGGGCCGAAGCCCCGTCTGCTCGGCCAGCAGGCTGGTTACCAGCGCGAGGTTCACGACATTCCACGGCAGGCCCAGGAAACTGTCTGCCGAGCGCTGGATGACCGAGCCGCATAGCGTCCCGTCCGATCGGACGAAAAAGGAATACTGCTTGTGGCAGGGCGGGAGCGCCATCTGGTCCAGCTCGGCGACGTTCCAGCCATCCCACAGGATGCGGCGACTGGCCGGATTGTTCCTGATCGTGTCGATGACGCCCTGGACCTGGTCGATTTCACGGCCGTCGCTCGCGCGCCATCGGCGCCACTGCTTGCCGTAGACAGGCCCGAGATCGCCCCACTCCCGCGCGAACGCGTCGTCCTCGAGCACCCGTCTTTCGAACGCTTCCTGTGTGATGCGCTCGCCGGTAGCCTCGCGATACCGCTGGAGCGGCCAGTCCGTCCAGATCCGCACGCCCTGCTCGAGCAGCTCGCGGATGTTCGATCCGCCGTCCAGCATCCAGAGCATCTCCTTGAATGCCGTTTTCCAATAGACCCGTTTTGTGGTGAATACGGGAAAGCCGTTCGAGAGGTCGAAGCGCATCTCACGGCCGAACAACGCCCTGGTGCCGACGCCGGTACGGTCGACCCGTTCATCGCCGTGATCGAGCAGATCCTGCAGGAGGGTGAGGTACTGGTGTTCGCCGTGCGTCATCGCAACGCCCAAAGGATCACCAGAATACCAACGATCGCCATCGGGAGCGACAGCAACTGGCCCATGGTGAGCCAGTCGAAGGCGATGAAGCCGATGTGTGCGTCCGGCATCCGGAAGAACTCGGTGACGAAGCGCAGGGCGCCGTAGCCCGCCAGGAAGGCACCCGAAATCACCCCCGCCGGACGCGGCCGGGCAGCGATCCACCAGAGCAGCGCGAAAAGTACCAGGCCTTCCGCAAACGCCTGGTAGAGCGACGACGGGTGCCGGGCAAAGGACTCCCACTCGCCGGTGCACATCACGTTGATGCTACGCACGGCATCCGCGGTACAGGGATAGACCAGGCCCCAGGGTGCCTCCGTCATACGACCCGGCAACTCGGTGTTCGCAAAATTTCCCAGGCGCCCGAGGCCAAGGCCCAGGGGCACCAGTGGAGCCAGGAAATCCGCTACCTGCCAGAAGCTCCGATCGGTCCGCCGTGCGAACCAGGCCATGGCGGCTATTACCCCGAGCAGCCCCCCATGAAACGACATGCCCCCGTCCCATATCCTGATCAGTACCAGCGGGTCACGCAGAAAGGACTCGAACGCATAGAACAGCACAAAACCGAGACGGCCGCCGATCACCGCTCCGACCGCTCCGTAGAACACGAGGTCCGAGACCTGCGGACCGGTCCAGCCCGGGAACGCCCTCCGGCTCTGCAGGTTGCCCAGCCACCAGCAGAGGACGAAAGCCGCCAGGTACGCAAGGCCGTACCACCTGACGGCGAGAGGTCCGAACGAGACGATCACTGGATCGATAGCAGGATAGTGCACCCGTCAGCTCCGGACCGTCCGGCACCCTTGCTCGCCGACGCCGACCGACGCCCGCATTGCCGCCACTACCGCATGGAAGGAGCCCGATGGCCGCTGTCCGGATGGCGGCAGCGCCGCACACCGCGTTGAAGGACAACCCGTCAGCAACCTTCTATACTGCCGCACCGCCGTTTCTCCCCCGCGTTTCCATGTGTCTCATTCTGCTAGCTTACAGGGTTCGGCCCGAAGCCCCGCTGATCGTTGCAGCCAACCGGGATGAATTCTACGGCCGGCCCGCGCAATCCGCACATTTCTGGCCCGATATCCCTGATTTGCTCGCCGGTCGGGACACCACGGCCGGTGGAACCTGGCTCGGCATCGACCGGAGAGGCCGATTCGCCGCGGTCACCAACTTCGCGGTGACAGGGCTCGAAAGCCCGCCCCAACCGGCACAGGGCAAACCCGACTCGGGCACAACCGATGACGCCGTTGCTCCCAACGGGCCAGAACCGGCGAAGTCCCGGGGCGCGCTGCCAAGCGAATTCCTGCGTGGCACGGCCTCCGCCGCAGAGTACGCCCGATGCCTGCACGGCCCGGACTATCAGGGCTTCAACCTGCTTCTCTGGGACGGCGACGAACTGATCTGTACGTCCAACCGGGGCGCCACCCAGGTGCTCGAACCCGGCTACCACGGCCTGACAAACGCCGAACTGGGCGTGACCTGGCCGAAAGTGGTGGACGGAATCGGCCGGCTGCAACGCGTGGTCGAGGACGGTCCCACGGTGGATTCGCTGATCGAGTCGCTCAGAAACGACACCGTACCTCCAGATGACAGGCTGCCCCACCGTGGACGGCCGCTCGACTGGGAGCGGCGCATTGCGCCCTGCTTCATCCTCGGGGAAGACTACGGCACCAGGGCCAGCACCGCCGTGATCTGCGGCAGTGACGAGACACTCCTTTCGGAGCAGGGTTATGCGACCGGAGGCCGAACCCTCCAGCGGGTCGACTACAGGATTGCGCCCGCCGACTGACCGATCCCCCGGGTGTCCGACCCCGGGGCCGGGCATCCGCCGCAGGGTGCCGGTCCCCGACTGCAGCGCACCGGGCGCCGGGCGCCCGGCGCCTACGAGATTCGCTCCGATTCCCGCCCCGCCTGGACCCGTTCGTGGTGGCTGGGTACAACGCGGCCAAGTCCCGCCCTGATGAGTTGACGCTCCATGTAGCCCTGAATTTCCTGGGCGGTTTCCATTCTCAGTACCCGGGAGAGCATGCGCCGGGCATCAGTGCGCTTGATGTTGCGCAGCACCCATTTCACCTTGGGCAGGTTCGTGGCGTTCATGGACAGCACCTGGTACCCCATGCCCGTCAGCAGCACCGCCCCCACCGGCGTACCCGCGAGTTCGCCGCAGATTCCCAGGCCCTTGCGTCTGGCGCGGGCTTGCCGTGCCACTTCCCGCAGCGCGCGCAGCACGGCCGGGTGAATGTCCTTGTACAGTTCGGCCACCCGGGGATTGTTGCGGTCGACCGCCAGCATGTACTGGGTCAGGTCGTTGGAACCCACCGCCAGAAAGTCCACCCGCCTGGCCAGCTCCCGGGCCTGGTAGACCGCCGCGGGCACCTCGATCATCACGCCGAGCAGGGGCCGCTTGACGCTGAATCCTTCCTCCACCACCTCGCGGTACGCCTGATCGACCAGCTTCCCGGCCTCTTCCACCTCGAACATGTTCGACACCATGGGCAGCATGATGCGCAGGATGCCGTCCAGGCCGGCGTTGGCCTTGAGCATTGCCCTGACCTGCACCAGGAAGATCTCCGGATGGTCCAGCGTTACGCGAATGCCGCGCCAGCCGAGGAACGGGTTGTCTTCCGCTATGGGGAAATAGGGCAGTGCGTTGTCGCCGCCCACGTCGAGGGTGCGCATGGTCACGGGCCGGGGCTCGAACGCTTCCATGTGCTCCCGGTAGAGTACCCGCTGCTCTTCCTCTGTGGGGAACCGGTCCTGGGTGACGAAAGGCACTTCCGTGCGGAACAGGCCGATCCCTTCCGCACCGCGGTCGAGCGATCGGGAAATGTCGCCCGTCAAGCCGATGTTCACCCACAGGAGGATCCGCCATCCGTCGAGGGTAATACACGGAAGTTCTTTTAACTCGTCAAGTTCTTCTGCGAACTCGCGCTCTTCTTGCATTAGCTCGCGGTAAGCCGCGGTCAGTTCCTCCGACGGGTTCGCATAGACCTCGCCGTAGTACCCGTCCACGATCAGCGACCGGCCGTCCGCCTGGAAAATCGGCAGGTCCATGGCGCCCATCACCGCCGGTACGCCCAGCGCACGGGCCAGTATCGCGACATGGGAATTCACCGAGCCCCGCACGGACACGATGCCCTTCAGCCGTTCGGACGGGACATTGGTGAGCATGCTGGGGGTGATCTGCTCGCCGACCAGTATCGTTTTCTCCGGGAAGTCGCGTTCGCGCGCTCCGATATCCTGCAGGTAGGCAAGCACACGCAGCCCCAGGTCTTCGACATCCGTCACCCACTCCTTGAGTTAGGAGTCTTCCATCTGCTCGAAGCGGCGCATGTGCTCGCGGATCACGTTCTTCAGTGCGCCCTGGGCCCATTCGCCACGCCGGATGCGGTCCTGGACATCGCCGGTAAGCGCCTCGTCGTCGAGCATGTGCAGGTAGGCATCGAAAAGCGCCAGTTCCTCCCGGGGCAGGCTCTGGGAGAACTGCTCGCTGATACGGCGGATGTCGCCGCGCACCGTGCCCACCGCCCTTTCGAAGAGCATCAGTTCCACGGTTCCATTGGCGGCTCCCCGGTCCGGCACGTCGTCGAGGCTGGTGTCCGGCTGCATGACCGTGGCCGTGCCCAGCGCAATGCCCGGCGAGCCGGCCAGGCCGCTGATCCTGAAATCCCTGACCGCATGGTCGGAATCGAGCAGCGAGTCGATGCCCCCGGCCACTTCGGCGTGAGCGATGGCGGTGGCAAGCTGCGCTGCCAGGGTGATCAGGAACGCCTCTTCGTCCGCATCGAAGCGCCGCGGCTCGCGCTGCTGGGCGACCAGCACGCCGAGGGTGCGCCGGTGGTGGACGATCGGCACGCCGAGAAAGGCGTTGAACGGTTCTTCCCCCAGTTCCGGCATCAGGTGAAAGCTGGGATGCTCGCTCGCCGAAGAGAGGTTGATCGGTTCAGCCCGTTCGCCAACCAGGCCGACCAGTCCCTCCCCCATGTCGATGGTCGACTTGCCGACCGAATCCGGATTCAGCCCTGCATTGGCGGCGAACAGGTACTTCCGGCCGTCAGGCGTCTTCAGGTAGACCGAGCACACTTCGATGGACAGCGCATCGCAAACCTCACGGACGATGACGCTCAAGGCTTCCTGCAGCGACGGCGCGCCGGCGACTTCCTGGACGATGTGCTGCAGCTGGGTCAGCATCGCGACCTCACGGAAGCCATGTGCGGAGCCAGTTCCTTGAGCGCCCGCCGGTAGACCTGCTGCTTGAAGGCCACCACCTGGCCCACCGGATACCAGTAGCTCACCCAGCGCCAGTCATCGAACTCCGGCTTGTGGGTGCGGGATACGCGAATGTCGCCGTCGTCCCCGAGCATGCGCAACAGGAACCATTTCTGCTTCTGGCCGATGAACGAAGGACTGGAATCGCGCCGGCGCAGCCTCTCGGGCAACCGGTACTTCAGCCACCCCTGGGTCCGGGCAACCAGTTGCACCGCGTCGGGTTCGAGGCCGACTTCTTCGTACAACTCACGGTACAGCGCTTCTTCCGGCGACTCGGAGGGTTGAATGCCGCCCTGCGGAAACTGCCAGGCATCGCGGCCGCCAACGCGGCGCGCCCAGAGAACCTGGGCACGGTCGTTGGCCACCACGATACCGACGTTCGGCCTGTAGCCGTCCGCATCTACCAAGCGTTCCCCCATGTCCACCGTTCAAAGGCAGGTCGATTGAACCTTAATCGTGCGGGAAATACCAACCGGGCGCGTGCCGCACCACCGCCTGCCTCACGGGCACGCGCACCCTGTCCGCCACTGGTTTCGAGGCAGCTCACCCGAAGGCTGACAGCGCCTCCGGGACCCCGCTTCGGGGCATGATATGGTGCCTCCATGAACAATCGACTGGCCAAAGAAACCAGCCCGTACCTGCTGCAACACGCCGACAATCCGGTCCACTGGCAGCCCTGGGACGAGGCGGCCCTCGCCGATGCGCGGCAGTCCGGTAAGCCGATCCTGCTGTCGATCGGTTACTCGGCGTGCCACTGGTGCCATGTCATGGCGCACGAGTCTTTCGAAGACCCCGACACCGCGGCGGTGATGAATGCCCACTTCGTCAACGTCAAGGTCGACCGTGAGGAACGCCCGGACCTGGACAAGGTGTACCAGACCGCGCACCAGCTCCTGACCCGGCAGACCGGCGGCTGGCCCCTGACCCTGTTTCTCGATCCCCACACCCTCGTTCCGTTCTTCGCCGGCACCTATTTCCCCAAGTCGCCCCGCTTCCAGCTACCGGGGTTCGCCGACCTGCTGCTGCGCATCAGGGAGGTGTTCGCGAATCGGCACGACGATGTCGAGGAGCAGGGCCAACGTCTGCAGGAGGCGCTGAGCCAGATCGACCAGCCCGACGACGATCCCGAGGGGCTCGACGACAAGACACTGATCGACCGGGCCCGCGAGCAGCTCGAAGAGCAGTACGACCGGCAGGAGGGTGGCTTCGGGAACGCCCCCAAGTTCCCCATGCCCACCCTCCTGGAACGGCTGCTGCGCCACCAGGCATACGCAAGCCGGGCCGGCAACCGGGACAGGACCGGCCTGGACATGGTAATGACGACGCTCACGAAAATGGCCCGGGGCGGCATCTACGACCACCTCGGCGGCGGCTTCTGCCGCTATTCCACCGACCGGCAGTGGATGGTGCCCCACTTCGAGAAGATGCTGTACGACAACGGGCAGCTTCTGTCCCTCTACGCCGATGCGCTGCTGCTCAGTCCCGACGCGCTGTTCGAGGGAGCGGTGCGGGAAACCGCCGACTGGCTGCTGCGCGAGATGCGGCACCCGGAAGGCGGTTTTTTCGCCGCCCTCGACGCCGATTCCGAAGGCGAGGAAGGCCGCTTCTACCTGTGGCGCCGCGAACGCATCAGAAGGCTCCTGACGGAAGACGAATACCTGGTGGTGGAGACCCTGTACGGCATCGACAAGCCCGCCAACTTCGAGGGCAAGTGGAATCTGCACCGCTACGATGCCTGGCGCTCCGTGGTGCAACGGCTTTCGTTGCAACCGGAACAGGCCGACAAGCTGCTCGCCAGCGCGAAGCGCAAGCTGTTCGACGAACGGGCCGGGCGGGAGCGTCCCGGACTGGACGACAAGGTGCTGACCGCGTGGAACGCACTCGCGATCCGGGGGTTGGCCAAGGCCGCCGTGGCACTCGATGAACCGGCCTGGCTGGAGGCGGCAACCCGGGCCGTGGATTTCATCCGGGAAAGTCTCTGGCGCGACGGCGTGCTGGTCGCGACCTGGAAGGAGGGAGTCGCCCGGCACCGCGGCTACCTGGACGACTACGCCAACCTGCTCGATGCGCTGCTGGTGCTGCTGGAAGCCGAGTGGCGCGATGTCGACGCCAGCTTCGCCATGGAACTGGGCGATGCGCTGATCGACAACTTCAGCGATGAGCAGAGGCGGTTTCTACTTTACCGCGCACCAGGCCGAACGCCTCATCCACCGTCCGAAACCCACCCTGGACGATGCCCAGCCACCCGGCAACGGCGTGGCCGCCAAGTGCCTGGCCCGCCTCGGGCAGCTGTTCGGAAACACCGCCTGGCTGGATGCCGCCACCGGCGCTCTCGATGCCGCCAGGCCCATGATGGAACGGTACCCCGCCGGGCACTGCACGCTGCTGACGGCCCTGGAAGAGCAGCTTCATCCGGGCGAACTGGTGATCGTGCGCGGCCCCTCCGAAGCGCTGCGGCAATGGTGCGGTGCGCTCACGGACACCTACCGTCCCTGGCGGAAGGTCTATGGCATACCCGCCGACGCCGGGGTCGTACCGCCCTACCTGCCCGCGACTCCGGGTTCGAGCCCGGTCGCCTTCGTCTGTTCAGGTTTGAGTTGCTCGCTGCCGATGGACAGTGTCGGGGAACTCAAGCGCAGGCTGGGCTGAAGGCCCCGCGACCGGCTCGGGGTTCAGTCGTGCTGCCCGGGCGTCCAGGTCAGCTGCAGTTCGCGGGCCGCTTTTACCTCGTCGAGCCGGCGCACCGGCAGGCTGTAGGGGGCGCCCCGCACGCGATCCGGATCCTGTTCCGCCTCCAGGCCGATCGCCGTCATGGCATCGACGAAGTGATCCAGTTCGGCCTTGCTTTCGGTTTCCGTCGGTTCGATCAGGAAGCACTCCGGAATCAGCAGGGGGAAATAGGTCGTCGGCGCGTGGACGCCGTGGTCGAGTAGCCGCTTGGCGAAATCCATGGCGGAGACGCCGCATGATTTCGCCTGCCGGGAAAGGGTCAGAGCGAACTCGTGGGTTGCCCGCCGGTCCGGAAAGGCCAGATCGAAGCCGGCCTTTTGCAACCGCGTCGCCAGGTAATTGGCGTTCAACGTGGAGAAGCTGCCGACGCGGCGCATCCCCTCGTGACCGAGCATCAGCGAATAGGCCAGCGCGCGCAGCAGGATGCCGGCGTTGCCGGCGAACCCGGAAAGGCGCCCGATGCTCCCGGGCAGGTCACTGCGCATCAGCCACCGATAGCGCCCGTCCTGTCGGCCCACCATGGGCACCGGCAGGTGCGGCAGCAGGCGCTCGTTCGCGCCCACGGGCCCCGCGCCGGGCCCGCCGCTGCCGTGCGGCGTGGCG